>JAFUQY010000078.1 GCA_017472105.1 Clostridia bacterium
GAACAGATCCGGCTGACTTCACGTCCGTGCACAGATTTTCTCCCATTGATTCTGCATCACTTCACCGCTGCTTCAATGAGCATCCGCACGAATTTATACACATTATCCTTCGTTTCGCGGTCGAGCTCCTTGAAGGTTTTCAGGGCGGCGGTGAGTTTTGTGACCTGATCGGTGGAGAGATCGGTCAGTGTTTTCGCGCCCGTGGACTGGAGCAGGCCGAAGAGGGTTTCGGTGAACTTCTTCCGCTCCTCCTTCGTGATGCCGCTGAGCCATTTTTTCATGACTTCGTCGTGGCGTCTTCCCTGTTTTGAGAGATCATCGAGATGCACGAACGACGGGCCCTTCACTGACCACGAAAACGGGTCATGCTGGAACAGTCCGACGTTGTCCGGGAGTGTGGATTCGATGACGGTATAGTCTTCGTTGTGCTCCAGAAGCATCCCGATCACGGACGACTGGGGCACGATGGTGAAAATTTTCGGCTTCATTTCGTCAAACTGCGGCGACGCGATGACTTCGGGCAGAAATCCCGGGCCGTCGTTGCTGTACGCATGGATGACGCGTTCACGGATCTCCCGCCGTGCAAAAACTGCCGAGAATACTGCCAGATTGCCGCCCTTTGAGTGACCGCCGGTACGGATTTTTCCGCGATGCACGGCGCCGATTTCCTCAAGATACTCCACGGCGAGGCGCTGGGACATGACGGGACAGGTAAAGCTGAGGTTGAAGTCCTCCTGCCATCCGACGAGGGTATCGTCCGTACCGCGGAAGGCGACGAAGATGGAATTGTCGGGCAGAATGAACGTGACGGCGGCGAACTGGAGATGCTCTTCCTCGCGCAGTTCAAACCGGTAGCTGGTGAGGTAAACTTCGGAGAAACGCGCAGACTGTGCGGCGGCTTCAAACAGATCGTTGTTGATTTTCGGGATGATCTGACCGAATTCCTCGCCGCCGGGATGTTTTTCGCGGTGCGCACTCAGGCAGTCGGACAGCTTCACGGGCACACCGAGCGGCGTATCGGGTACAATTCCGGCGTAGTCAATGAACGCCAGCATGGAAAAAATGAGGTTATCGACCTCGCAGAACGGAGCGGACCCGAACGTGAGATCCCCGCGCCACGCGAGGTAGTCGTTGATATTGGGCATAGGTTTCCTTTGGTGTATGGTTTCTTGGGTTATAAGAAGTATTCGGAATTCCGGACAGAACGGGCTGCTTTGCCTATGGATTTCACTTAATGTCATCAAGCCCGACTTCACTTTCTGTCATTCAGAGGGCGGGTTATCCTAACGCAGCAAGCCCAACGTCCTGCCCGAAGAATCTTTGCACATCCTGTTTCGATTGCGTTATGTCCGTGGTTATCCTGATTATTCGGCTGAAGGGTACTCACGTGCGTCCCCAACGAACAGTTTGCAGACATTTAATTTATGCAGTTTATATGTTAAGGCGTTCGTGAGTACCCTTCACCTGAATAGTATGGAATACCACAGACATAACAATATCTGAGCAGGACATGCACAGATTCTTCGGGCGCTGTGTATGGCGTTGGCTGCAAGTAATTTTCGCCCTCTGAATGACAGGCGTCAGCGTTTGGCTTGCTGACATCATGCATACGGCTTAAATGGAAATAACATTGACAGATTATTTATTCTGTAAAAAACGGTTCACCGAACAAATCTATTATATCCTCTATTCTGTTAACAAATCTACGGAAATGTGGAAAATCTTTCGGCTGTGAGGGATGAACGCCAAAACCCGGCACACGCGGACTCCCCCGATTCCGTGAATGCCGGATTTTTACGTCTTGCTTATGCCGCGCGGATTCTCATGACGGCACAGGTAATGTCGTCCATGGAGCCCCGTCGTGCGGCTTCCTTTACGATTTTTGCCGCCGCGTCGTGTTCGTTTCCGCGCAGTACTGTGTCATCCGCCGTCATCATATCGAGCAGCCACGGAACTTCCTCGTAGGATCGTGCCGCGCCGTCCGAGACCATGACGATGGTATCCCCTGCCGCTACATCAAACTTTATCATTTCCGCGTCCAATGCACGGATGATCCCGATCGGGACTGTTTTGGATTGCAGGCGGAAGATTCCTCCGTCACGGAGCACAAACGACGGTGCCGCGCCGCTCTTGATGAATCTGGCTTCCCCCGTGACCAGATCAATCTCGGCGATATCCACGGTGGCTGACGTCTCACGCCCCGACGCGCGGATGATGCGGTTGAGCATTTTCAGAGCCGTTTCCAGCTCCGCGCCGCTTCGGATGAGCTTTTCCAGTAAAGTCACGCATACACCCGACGTGAGTGCGGCTTCTTTCCCGCTTCCCATCCCGTCGGAGATGACCATGTAATACCGCCCGTCCGCTTCAAAGGATGCTGCGGCGTCACCGGATACCCTCTCGGATTCCAGCGTATCCGTGACTGTGATCTCAGGCTTTTCCTCCTCTTCTGTATGGATATGCATCTCAGCGTCCGTGATGTCGGCGTCCGTCTCAGCGTGCTCCGGCTCTCCCGCACAGTCTGCACCGCGGTCCCGTTCTCCGGCATAGTACCTGTGTACACCCGATGCCGCGCAGGTATAGTCCCCGGACACACATTCGTACAAGCGCCCCGACTCCATCCGCATGGACAGAGATGCTCCGTTCAGTTCAAATTCCGGTGTCGTCAGCTTCACGCCGCAGAGCTCTTCAAACAGCCTGCGGATATCGTCACCTCCCATCCGGGTAGCGCAAAGGTCGATATCGGAGACGAAAATTTTCTTCATCCTGTCCCCGTAGACCGCGACGCCGCCCGCAGAAAAATCGTTGTAATTCAGGATTCTCGCGCATTTTGCGCTGAGTTTGTCGTCCAGATCCGCGTTTGCCCGTTCCGCTGACACCGCGTGATCGAGCAGTTCCCCTGCAAGAAGCCAGTCCGCTGACTGCGTTGCCAGATGATCCGACTGACGCCGTGTCCGGATCAGCTCCGCGGCTCTGAGGTTTACTTCGTCTAAAATCCGCCCGATGCTGTAACACGTAGACGCAATGGCATGCGGCACGGCGGCGGCAGAAGCATACCCGGTCGCGGCAAGCTCATCGGTCATCCGGCGGATCGTTTCCGTGCGTTTGGCGGCATTGCTCTTCCGGCATTTTTCCCGCAGTCTGCACGTTTTGCAGTAGAAATCGAATGCGGTTTCGGTCAGATCCAGCATTTCATCCCGTCCCGGCTTCACGAGCTTCTCTGACAAGCCCCCGAGCACAGCCCCGACCGAGGAAAGTCCCTCTGACAGACCCTCCATGCGGCGGCGCATTCCCACAGCTGCGGCGGCATCCATGGCAGCGGACGCCTGTCCCGTCAGCGAAGTACAGCATCCGCCCGACCGGATCGTACCGAACAGCCCATCCGGCATGAAATTGTACCTCCCGAGCGGAATCACAAGAGCGCACGCCGCGACCACTGCCGGAGTCATCGCCGTAAATCCCGCCAGTCCTTCCTTGAAAATCGCCCACGCAACCGCCGCAATCCCGGCAGAAATGACGCCGAACGCTGACCCGAGCGGTGTTCTGCCGAGCATTCCCGAAACAGCCGCCGCAATCGGATACGCCGGAGCGAGGGATGCATCCAGAACAACGCCGGATGCCAGACCCGCCAGCGCTCCACGGTGCACGCCGAATTTTGATGTGAGCACCACGGATGCGGCAAAAGCGAACAGTCTGCCGAAGGAGAACACGCCGTCCGTGAAGGAATCGAGCGAGAGCGTGATGACGGCGCATGCGAAGTACACCGACACCTCCCGGACGGGAAAATTCCGCATCCGGTTTTCGGTGAGGGCATAGAAGAGATATGTAAACAAAGGTGTCGTCAGGAGAGAAAACACAGCACCGAACAGGTCATAATACACGTACCCGCCCGCAACCACCGACCATGCTCCGGCGAACAGTGCTGCACAGGCTGAAAGTGCCATCCGCACTCTCACGTTTTCCCGGAGCATGATCCCGTCAGCATTGCTGTGTGCCGGAACCAGAGCCTGACCGGTGTCATCCTGACGCTTCAATCCGAGGCACGAGAGCACAAACGGAAGAAAGCCTGAATTTTTACGGGATGATTTCACGCCGCTGTTTTCCGGATTCCCCGATCCTGACAGGAGCCACGCCGAGACGAGCATACGTGAGAGGGTGAGTGCGAGAAGGACTGCCGCGTATGCGTATCCGACCGCGGGAATGCGCACGGAACCGATGAGGGCTCCCGCGAATGCTGAAAGCGTCATGCCGATTCCCGACACAGCCGAGACGACGGCGACACCGAACGGGAACGTCCCCGGGAACGCGGCGCATCCGGCAGTGACAAAGGCGAGGACAGCGGTGAGGATGAGAGCGAGGATGCGCTTTGCCTTCACGGTGCCGAAGAAGCGTGAGACGGTGTCCCTGGATATCCTTCGTCCGAGCGGTTTCACGGATTTGTTCATGAACGGATTGTTCATCATAGTACCTCCGGTATGTAATTTGGGATTCACAGGTATTTCCTGAGCCTTGAACCGGTCTGCCGGGGGAGAAGCGTGCCGGTTTCATCTGGCTTGCCTGCATTATACACCACGGGGACGGAAAAATTTGTTGCGCGGAGGTTTTCGGAATATGGGCGGAATTTGCCGGAAAGTGCGGCACTTCACGGGTGATGGCGGAGGGAGCAATTTCCCGCGCGGTGTGTGGTGGTGTCTGTCGGGGAACGTCGCGGGAAATTGAGGGAAGAAGGAAGAGGAAAAAGGTAAGAGGTATGGATGGGCGGATGTGGTTTTGGTGCTTGACAAAGGTACTCTTGTCTGATATAATAAAAACAGGATATTCGACTTACGACACAGGAGGTATATCATGAACGAAAGCAAACCGAAACCCCTGCACATTGTGCTGGGAATTCTCGCAGTGATTGCCGCGGCGGTGATTTATACAGTCGGCGGCTCAAAAAGCGCACCCGATCCCGAAGAATATACCCCCGAAGCATATGGGGTTGAAAAATTAGAAGCGGAAGCACCTCCCGCGATGCAGATTGCGGTCTGGCAGAGGAATGAGAAAGACCGCGTTTATTACGAGAGAGATTACTATGACAAAACTTTTTACGACATGATCGAACTTTCCATGGAAGAAGGCGGCACAGTATGCACGATTTCCGAAAACAGCTTTGTCGAACGCTACGATGAGAACACCGAAGCAGCCATGCAGATTCTCTTTGACGGTCCTATATCCGGACGCTATGAGCTTGGGTATTCTACTGCGCTTCACTTCAGCGGAGACAATGATATCATGCCGTTCAACAATCCCGACGCATTCCACAA
>JAFUQY010000079.1 GCA_017472105.1 Clostridia bacterium
AAACAAAAAAATCCCTCATCCTGTGATTGGGACGAAAGGATCGTGGTGCCACCCAAATTCGCTGAAAACAGCCTCATTGACGCGTGATAAAGGGCGCGGGCCTCACAGCTCTGAAAGTGGATACCACACGGTCGGTCACCGGATTCCAGCATCCCGGCTCTCTTTGGACTGACTGATGTGCGGATGGTTTTCGTCACTGCTGTGTCTGATATCAATACAGTATTGTACCACGGCGGCATGGAAAAATCAAGTACCCGGCGGAAATTTCTGCGGAAAACTTGTGCAGGTGCGGAATTTGTCGGAAAAATCTTGCCGGGATTTTCGCGGAAAGGACTTTACAAAGGCGTAAAATTGTGCTATAATAATCAGGTAAGCAAAAATCCGCTCTTAGCTCAGTCTGGATAGAGTACCGGATTCCGATTCCGATGGTCGTGGGTTCGAATCCCTCAGGGCGGGGTTATGCAAAAAGCACTTGTCAGTACGGCAGGTGCTTTTTATTTTTGTTTCGTGCTTTTTCTGTGATGTACCGCTTTGCGGCGTGAAGGGGTTACAGATTTACGGCGGCGCTGATGTCGATTTCCCGTCCGATGTATTCGTCTGCGAGGTCGGAGGAGAGTTCGTGCAGATCGCCGGGATGACGGTAGCGGAAGGTGAGGTTTTCCGGTTCGATCGGCAGGGGCACGGTATCGGAGAGGCGGATGAGCTTGACATTGAGATCGAGCCGTTCGCGGGATTCGGCGATGGAGGTACGGATTTTCGGCTTTTCGATTTCGTCGATGTGCTCGAGGAGGTTCTCGAGGGTGCCGAATTTTGTGAGAAGTGCCGCCGCGGTTTTGGGACCGACTCCGGGAACGCCTGTGATGTTGTCGCTGTTGTCTCCGACGAGGCATTTGTAGTCCGCGATCTGCTCGGGTGTGACACCGAATTTCTTCATGACGGTGGGCGGTGTGATGAGGGAACTGTTCGCGCCGTGGTAATCGAGGATGGAGACGTGCTCGCCGATGAGCTGCCAGTAATCGCGGTCGGTGGAAAAGATGATAACGTCGTACCGGTCGCGGCAGGTGATGGCGTAGGAGGCAATGACGTCGTCCGCTTCACAGCCGTGGATCTCCTGATGCGGGATTTTCATCTCGTCGAGCATGGCGTAGATGGCGGGAAGCTGGGTGAAGGGGCACTCGTCCGCGGACATTTCGGAATAATCCGGGCGGTTGGCTTTATAAGCGTCGTCAAGCTGCCGTCTGTCACCGCAGTCCTCGGAATCGAACAGCACGAGCATATGGGACGGACGCAGGAGATTCTGCACCTTGTGAATAGCGGAAGCAAAACCGTAGACGGCATTGAACTTGATCCGGCGCGCGGAGTAGAAATTGTCCGGCATACCGAAGAACATGCGGAAGAGGAGGTTATGACCGTCAACGAGGAGAAGTCTGGGATTCATGAGGGTACTCCGATATCTGTAATATTTTCTGAAATTTTGTTTATCCCGATTATTATACCATATTTCTCCGGATGATTGCAAGGTTTTCGTGGGTTTATACATACAAAAACGTCAATTTACGCAAAAATTCTCACGAAAGAATGCACTGAACCTGCAAAAAAGATTTGAAAACACGCTTGATTTATGGTATAATGTGTATATATTAAAGGTAGAAAAACGTCCGGCGGTATGCTGCGTTTTCCCTGACTTACAAGAGGTATGAAAATGCTTACAGATATTCAGATCGCTCAGCAGGCAACCCTCAAGCCCATCACCGAAATTGCAGAAGGTCTGGGCATTCTTCCCGATGAAATCGAACAGTACGGCAAGTCCAAGGCGAAGATTTCCGACGATTGTCTCAAGAGACTCGCGGACAAGCCCGACGGCAAGCTGATCCTCGTTACCGCCATCAACCCCACTCCCGCAGGCGAAGGCAAGAGCACCACGACCATCGGTCTCGGCATGGCGATGAACAAGATCGGCAAAAAGACCTGCATCGCGCTCCGTGAACCCTCCCTCGGTCCCGTTTTCGGCGTCAAGGGTGGTGCGACCGGCGGCGGCTATGCGCAGGTTCTCCCGATGGAAGACATCAACCTTCACTTCACCGGTGACTTCCACGCGATCACTGCGGCGAACAACCTTCTCTGTGCCATGATCGACAACCACATCCAGCAGGGCAACGAGCTCGACATCGACACCCGCCGGATTCTGTTCACACGTGTAACCGACACCAACGACCGTGCGCTCCGCAACATCGTAGTCGGCATGGGCGGCAAGGTGGACGGTGTTCCGCGCGAAGACCACTTCATGATTACCGTTGCGTCCGAAGTCATGGCAATCCTCTGCCTTGCGGAAGACATCGCTGACCTCAAGAGACGCCTCGGCGATATTCTCATCGCATACACCCGCACCGGCAAGCCCGTTTACGCACGCGACGTAAAGGCTGACGGTTCCATGGCAGTTCTCCTCAAGGACGCAATCAAGCCCAACCTTGTTCAGACTCTCGAACATACTCCCGCAATCATCCACGGCGGTCCCTTCGCGAACATTGCACACGGCTGCAACTCCGTCCGTGCGACCAAGCTGTCCCTCAAGCTCGCGGACTACACCATTACTGAAGCCGGATTCGGCGCGGACCTCGGTGCGGAAAAGTTCCTTGACATCAAGTGCCGTTTCGCAGGTCTGAAGCCCTCCGCGATCGTTCTTGTTGCAACCGTTCGTGCGCTCAAGTACAACGGCGGCGTTGCCAAGACCGAGCTGAAGGCGGAAAACGTTGACGCTCTCGTGAAGGGCAGCGTGAACCTCGAAAAGCACATCGAAAACCTCCACAAGTACGGCGTTCCGGTCGTTGTTGCGATCAACCGCTTCGACACAGACACCGACGCGGAACTCGAAGCACTGCGCGCAATCTGCGAAAAGAACGGCGCGGACTTCTCCCTGTCCGAAGTATTCGCAAAGGGCGGAGAAGGCGGTATCGAGCTGGCGGAAAAGGTGGTTGCGGCATGCGAAAAGCCCTCTGAATTCAAGGTTCTCTATCCGGACGAAATGCCCGTGAAGGAAAAGATCGAAACCGTTGCACGCGAAATCTACGGCGCTGACGGCGTGAACTTCGAACCTTCCGCGCTCAAGGCTCTTGCGGAAATCGAATCCCTCGACGAAAAGTACAAGAAGTACCCCATCTGCATGGCGAAGACTCAGTATTCCTTCTCCGATGACCAGACCAAGCTCGGACGTCCCACCGGATTCCGGATCACGGTACGCGAAATCAAGCTCTCCGCAGGTGCGGGCTTCATCGTTGTCCTCACCGGCGCGATCATGACCATGCCCGGTCTGCCCAAGGTTCCCGCAGCAAACGTCATCGACATCGACGCGGACGGCAGAATCACCGGCTTGTTCTAATATCTTAAAATACACAATCACTGCATAACAGGTTTGACTTATGAAGATAATCACTCACGGCACAGCGGAAACGGAAGCACTCGGTGTCCGGCTGGCGCAGATTATTGAATCGCGGGCGGATCCCGTCTTTGTTGCCATGTACGGCGATCTCGGCGCGGGCAAAACCGTATTCGTGCGCGGGCTGGCGTCGGTGCTCTCTCCCGGAAGCCGCGTCAAAAGCCCGACTTACACCATCGTCAACGAATACCGCAAGGGAAAGCGCCCTCTGTTCCATTTTGATCTGTACCGGATCGGGGACACCTCGGAGCTGGACGGCTTCGGATTTGAGGAATACGTCGCGAACGGTAACTGCATCGCGGAATGGAGCGAGCACATCGGGGACTATCTGCCGGACGACGCCGTGTGTGTGACGATCGAAAAGCTGGGAGAAGACGAGCGATGCATCACGGTGACGAACTGCCCGGAAATGGAGGAAGACGCATGAAAATTCTCGCACTGGACACCACGGTGAAGACCGCATCCGTTGCACTTGCCGAGGTGAAGAAGAACGGCCCCGAGCTGACTGCGGAATACTCCATGAAAACCTCCGGTCACAGCACGACGCTCCTGCCGATGATCGAATCCATCCTGAAAAACACCGGAAACACCGCGGCGGACGTGGATCTGTTTGCGGTTTCCACCGGTCCCGGCTCGTTCACGGGCATCCGGATCGGCGTTGCTGCCGTGAAGGGACTGGCGTTTGTGAACGATACTCCGTGCGTGGGCGTGTCCTCTCTTGACGCACTGGCGATGGGCTTCGGTGAGATCCGCGGTATCATCGTACCCGCAGTCGACGCACGCCGGAATACAGCCTACGCGGCAATTTACACTTCGGACGGACAGGGAAATGTGACCCGTCTGACCGATGACGCGCAGTGGGAGATGGCGGAACTCTGCGAGACCGTGCAGAAATACGCGCAGGAGCTCGGAACGGACGCTGTTTATATGCCCGGCGACGTGGTGTGCGAACTCTCCAAACCCGTTCCCGCACAGCTGAAATATCCGACGGGATTCGGCACCGCACTGGCGGCATATAATAAATGGAAGGAAACGGACGACAAATCCGCATTCACCGAAGCCGCTCTGGCACCGGTTTACCTCAAAAAATCACAGGCGGAACGGGAGCGCGAAGAAGCCCTCGCCGCGAAAGAATAATTTACACGGGAGACTGAAAAAATGGAAAAAAGAAGAATTGTTATCGCCTCCGACCACGCGGGCTATCCGCTCAAGCAGGCACTCATCGCACTTCTCGAAGCAGAAGGTTACCCGGTTGCTGATATGGGCACCAACTCCACTGACAGCTGCGACTATCCCGTTTACGCGGAAAAGGCATGCACCTACCTGACCGCCGGCAATGCGGATCTCTGCATCCTCTGCTGCGGCACCGGCATCGGCATGAGCATGGCGGCAAACAAGGTCAGGGGAATCCGTGCGGCATGCTGCTCCGACATTTTCTCCACCAAGTTCACCCGACTCCACAACGACGCGAACGTCCTCTGCCTCGGCGCACGTGTTCTTGGCGAAGGTCTGGCATGGGAACTGGTTCAGGCATTTGTCACCACCGAATTTGAAGGCGGCAAGCACGAACGCCGTGTGAACATGATTCACGACATCGAAGCGCGAAACTGAATAATATTCAAAAACAACAGCGGAATTTACGATTATATACTGAGTTATATTAATATTTATACAGGAGGATATTGTATGAGTAATTTTGTTGTAACCATCGCAAGACAGTACGGCAGCGGCGGCCGTGAAGTGGGACAGAAGCTTTCCGAACTGACCGGCTACAAGTTCTACGACAAGGATCTGATCACCCTCGCGGCACAGAAGTCCGGTCTTTCCCAGGACGCACTGCATCATGTGGATGAAAAAGCCGCAAACAGCCTCCTTTACACCCTTGCACTCGGCTCTTCCGTTTACAGCCACGGCGTGGAGCATGTGAATCTGCCCATCAACGACCGTCTTTTTGTGGTGCAGTCCGAGATTATCAAGGAGCTGGCGGCGAACGGCGAAGGCTCGATTATTGTCGGACGCTGTGCTGACTACGTACTCTCCGGCAGAAAGAATCTCATCCGCGTGTACATCGTGGCAGATTTTGATGCCCGCGTGAAGACTGTGATGAAGCGTCACGAGTTGTCCGAATCGCAGGCGAAGGATCTCATCATCAAGACCGACAAACGCCGCGCGAACTATTACAGCTACTACACCGGCGAAAAATGGGGCAAGGCTGACAAGTACGATCTGGTGGTATCCACGGATCGTGTCGGCATCGACGGTGCTGCAAAGATGATTGCGGATTACGTCAAGCTCCTTGAAAATATGCACATCGCTGACTGAGTGATTTTGTGCAGACCGTCGGAAATTTTGTCGGAATCGTGAAATGTCCGGCTGAATTTCTGTGAAAACGCAATAACGGCTCAAAAGTCCGTCCTGAATCCATCGGGGCGGATTTTTTGTTTTCGCCGGAAAGAACGGTCATAAATGCAGCCCTTCCCGCATAGAATATACCATCAATCACGGGAGGTCGGCATGGAAGGAACGGAAAAACGGGCACTCGGGTACTTGCCGGAAAACCTGAGAGAAGCGGTGACACGGACGAGCTCGCTGTACGGGCGGTTTGACGAGATCCGGCTGCGGCTTGAACGGGAGCTTTCGGTGACGGTGGATGGGAAAAATCTGCTCTGCGGCGTGAAATGCACGAAGGCGGATATCGAAAACACCGTCGACGCGCTGTGTCAGGGGTCACTCTACTCGCATGCGGAGGAAATCCGGGAAGGCGTGATTACAACGGACTGCGGAATCCGCGCGGGAACGGCTGGAACGGCGGTGTTGTCGGGCGGTCAGATCCGGTGCGTGCGGGACATTTCATCCGTGTGCATCCGGGTTCCGCATCGGATTCCGGGCGCGGCGGACGAGCTGTATTCGCGGATGAACGGGCAGGGCGTGCTGGTATTTTCGCCTCCCGGATGCGGAAAAACGACGGTTCTGCGCGAGCTGATTCCGCTGATCGGGAGGGAAAAACGGGTCGCCGTCATCGATACACGGCACGAACTCGCAGTGGACGCGGCAGGAGAACTGGTCGATGTGTTTGCCGGGTATCCGCGCGGTTTCGGAATCGGATCGGCTGTGCGAACGATGTCCCCGGAGGTGATTGTGTGCGACGAAATCGCCGGGGAAGAGGACGTCCGGGCAATTCTCGAAGCACATTCTGCGGGTGTCACGGTCTGTGCATCGGCTCACGGTCGGTCCGTTGAGGAAATCCGGCGGAATCCGTGGCTCGGAAAGCTCATGGATGCTTACGTGTTCGGGCTTCTGTTCGGCAGAATCAGCAGAACGGAACTGTGGCAGTTGATTGAACAATATTCGCCTGCCCGCGCGGTCGTATAGGATGGGAACGATGCTGTACAAAGCCGTCGGTGCGCTGATTCTGATTGCGGCATCGCTGATCTACGGCAGGCAGAAGGTGCTCGAAGAACGGCGGAAACTCAGGCTCACGGAAGCGCTGTGCGATCTTGTGAAGCAGATCGGGGACAACATTGACCACAGACTGCGGCCGCTCCCGGAGATATTCCGGACGTATCGGAATGAAGCACTGGAAGAATGCGGGTTTCTGAAGTCGGTGCGTGAGACGGGACTGCGGGAAGCGTGGGAGTCACGATCTGCGTACTTTCGGATGCTTGACGGAAAAGTGTCGGAACAGTTTTCGGCGTTCTGCCTTGAAATCGGTCGTGGATACCGGGAAGAGGAAGTAAAATTGTGCACATTCACGGCGAAACAGTTACAGGAGGAATGTGCAAAGCTCAGAAATGATGCGAAGAATAAGGAGAAGCTGTACCGGACGATTCCGCCGCTGATGGCGATGTCCGCGGTGCTTGTCCT
>JAFUQY010000080.1 GCA_017472105.1 Clostridia bacterium
CTTCCTGCCAGTGCGTCGGTGATCTCCATGAAACCCGCGCCGTCGAGATCGACCACGGAAGGTGCGGTGCAGAGTCCGATGCGGCAGGCGGAATTCACCCGGTCAACCGTTTCGCGGATTTCACGGGCAAGCGTGAGCATATCACCGCCCATGAGCTTCTGCCACGCATCCCGGTACCGGTTCGTTTTTCCGGTGAACACGCGCCGCACGATTTCCTCACGGGTCAGGGTTTCGCCGACCAGCTCACAGTACCGGCGAATATGGTTTTCGCACATGCATCCCGCGTAGGTTCCGTCGCCGTGGGAGGACATCCGCCAGTCATCATCGAGAAGGATCAGCTTCGCTCCTGCCCGTGCGGCGTTTTCGGTCCATTTCGAGATGTCGCGTCGGAAGGTTTCATCCGCACAGCAGAACCCGCCCTTTGCGGCAATTCCGCGGATGCTCACAAACGGTGTGTAAACCGCCTCAATCTCCGGACCCCAGCCGTGTCCCATGGTTTCGCCGAGCCACACGCCGACGTCCAGTCCCGCGTCTTCGTAAATCCGGATGCATTCCTCCATCTGCGCAAGCTGAACTTCCGTGTCGATGCGTCCGTCCCTGAACGAGCGGTTCACCGCAAGCAGGACGCGGTCAGCCTTCGCGCGCATGAGTTCGGAAAGAGTCCCTTCCCTGTCAAAGTCATCCCGCAGCATCACGGGTATGGTCACACTGTACATGCCGTCCTCCAGATCGTTTTTTCTTATTATAGCATATACCGCAGGTTTTTGCTACATATTTTGGATATTTTCACGAAAAAAACTCCGTTCTGCGTGTCTCCGGAAACGGATTGACAGAACGGAGCTTGATTCATTTGTCTTCGACGAGGCGGGTCTTTTCCAGTCTGACGTTCTTGAAGTAGAGAATCGTCAGGGCACTGCACATCAGCCAGCCCGCGGGATAGCTCATGGCGATGGGAAGGACGGTATTGGAGATGAAATTGGATACGACAAAGAGGTAAATCTGACGGAACACCACGAACGAGCAGATCATGATGACCATGGGAACCTTGCTGTTGCCGGCACCTCGCAGAGCACCGGACAGAATCTGGTTCGCACAGCAGAGGACATAGAACGGCGAAATCCAGCGCAGGAGCATGGTGCCGTACTCGATGATGAGCGGATCGTCGTTGAAGAACTGCACAAGATACGGTGCGAAAATCATGATCGGGATGAGGATGATGAAGGTGCACGCGGTTGCCATGACCATGGATTTGCGGATGCCTTCGTAGGAGCGTTCGACCTGATTCTTACCGAGATTCTGACCGACGAACGTGGTGGACGCGAGTGCGATCGACTGCATGGGCATGAACATGAACTGGTCTATCTTGGCGTATGCCGTCCAGCCGCCCATGAACGCGGTGCCGAAGTAGTTGATGTAGGACTGCACGAACACATTCGAGAACGCGGTGATGGTCATTTGGATGGCGGCGGGAATTCCGACCTTGATGATCTTTTTCATCATGTCCCAGTGCATTTTCAGGTGACGCAGAGAGAGCCTGATGCAGGTATCGGTGCGCAGGAGCGTGATGATGCAGAGAATTGCGGATACCCCCTGCGAAATGATGGTCGCATACGCAACGCCGGCTACACCCATGTCAAACGCAATGACGAACACGAGGTCGAGCACGGTGTTGAGCACGGCGGATACCACGAGGAAATAGAACGGACGCTGGGAATCGCCGACCGCACGGAGAATGCCGGATCCGATGTTGTAGAACATGAGTCCGACGATGCCGGAGAAGTAGATCGTCAGGTACGCGCGGGATTCGGGAAACACATCCTCGGGCGTGTTCATCAGGCGGAGCATCGTGGGTGTCATTGCAATGCCGACGGCGGTGAACACAACGGCAAGCACCAGCGTCATGACGATGCAGGTATGGACGGTGTCATGCACCTTGTCGTACTTGCGCGCGCCGTAGTACTGGGAAATGACAACGCCCGCGCCGCTGGAAAGACCCATGAAAAATCCGATGAGCATGTTGATGATCGGACCGACCGAACCGACGGCGGAAAATGCCTGCTCGCTGACGTAATTGCCGACGACCCATGTATCCACGGTGTTGTAAAGCTGCTGGAAGATGTTTCCGACCAGGAGCGGCAGTGCAAACAGGACGATGTGCTGTACAATATTGCCCTCGGTCATGTCCACATCCCTGCGCCGTCCGCCGAACAGGAGCTTTAAGGAAGCCTTCATATTCTTAGTATTCGCCATAATATCCGCCTTCTTCAATTTCTAAACAGTTACGTTTTTAATCTTAATAATACACCTTTTTCCTCTTTTCGTCAAGGCTTTTGCGTCATTTCTTGTGAAATTTTAACAAAGAAGAATTTCAAAGAAACCTCTTGACATTGCTTGGAAGTCGTGCTATAATGACATATATACAAAATTTCGACCGTTTTAACGAAACTGAGGATGACAGCCATGACCATCAGAACAAGAGAAGCCCTCCTGAATGAGGTATATCGAATGTTCGCCGCCCGGATTTTCCGTCGGGCGTTTTGAGCACGCTGTCTGATTTAAAAGTAAAGGAAAGTCCGGATCATTCATGCAGATGAGGATTCCGGGCTATTTTTGTGTGGAGGTATCAATTTGATTGAGCTTTGTCATGTAACGAAAGCATTCCAGACCGAGCATTCCTCCGTGGAAGCGGTACGGGATGTTTCCCTCAAAATCGAAAAGGGCGACATCTTCGGCATCATCGGTCTTTCCGGCGCCGGCAAATCCACGCTGGTTCGATGCATCAATTTTCTCGAGGTTCCCACGTCGGGTGAAGTGAAGTTCAAGGGCACGTCCCTCGCTTCCCTCTCCAAGAAGGAGCTTCTCGAAACCCGGCGGTCCATTTCGATGATCTTCCAGGGCTTCAACCTGCTCTCCCAGCGGACGGCACTGAAAAATGTCTGCTATCCGATGGAAATCGCGGGGATTCCGAAGAAGGATGCCGTCGCCCGTGCAAAGGAACTGCTTGAGATCGTTGGACTCGGCGACCGGATGAACAACTATCCCTCGCAGCTCTCCGGCGGTCAGAAGCAGAGAGTCGCCATCGCCCGCGCACTTGCCATGAATCCCGAGGTGCTCCTCTGCGACGAGGCAACGTCCGCACTTGACCCGAACACGACCCGTGCGATTCTTGAGCTTCTCGCGGAGATCAACAGGACCATGGGCGTCACCATCATCGTCATCACGCATGAAATGAAGGTTGTCGAGCAGATCTGCAACAAAGTCGCGGTTCTCGATCACGGCACGGTTGCGGAAACCGGATACGTGAAGGACATTTTCGTCGCACCCCAGTCCGATATCGCGCGGGATCTGATTCTCCCGAAGGGTTCGGCTGCCATGGCGGTTCCGGAAGGCAGAATCATCCGTCTGGTCTTCAACGGAAGTCAGTCCGATGAGCCGGTGATCTCCGGTCTTTCCATCGAGTGCCATGCGGCTGTGAGCATTCAGGCGGCGGACACCAAGCTGATCGGCGACAAGATGTACGGTCAGATGCTGCTCCGTCTCCCCGAGGACGAAGGCTCCGTTCAGCGGATCTACAACTATCTGACCACCCGCGGCATTACATTTGAGGAGGTGAAGGTATGACGGAATTCTTCCAGTCTCTTTTCGGCGGCGGCAATCTCGCCATGTACGGTGAAGCGATCTTCATCACCCTGAAAATCACCCTCATCAGTACCCTGTTCGCGTATCTCATCGGCGTTCCGCTCGGCGTTCTGCTCTATGTGACCGCGAGGCCAGCATCATGCCGAACCGGTATGTGAACACCGTCGTCGGGTACATCGTCAATATCATCCGCTCCGTGCCGTTCATGATCGCGCTGGTCATGCTTCAGCCGGTGGCAAAAATCGCGGTCGGTTCCATGATCGGCGATACTGCGTTCATCTTCTACCTCGTCGTTGCGGCAGGTCCGTTCATTGCGCGAATGGTCGAATCCTCCTCATGGAAGTGGACCACGGCGTGATTGAAGCGGCACAGTCCATGGGCTCCGGCAACTGGCAGATCATCTGGAAGGTTCTCCTGCCCGAAGCAAAGCCTTCCCTCATCACCGGCAGTGCCATCGCCATCACAACCATTCTCGGCTACACTCCGATGTCCCAGCTCGTCGCGGGCGGCGGTCTCGGTCAGCTGGCAATCCAGTTCGGTCTCTACCGTCACGACTATCCCATCATGTATATCTCATCCCTGCTTCTGATTATCCTTGTCCAGATCTTCCAGGAAGTTCTCAGCCGACTGGCAAGACACAGCGACAAGAGAATCCGCGGCAAATGATTTATAAATTCCTAAAAAGGAGCATATCATCATGAAGAAAATTCTCGCTCTCGTCCTCGCAGCCGTTCTCTGCACTCTCGCACTTGTATCCTGCGGCGCATCCGACGACAAGACCATCACCGTAGCGGCAAGCTCCACTCCCCATGCGGAAATTCTGGAGCAGTGCAAGCCCATCCTCGCTGAACAGGGCTACACCCTTGATATCAAGGTAATGTCCGACTACATCACGCCCAACACCGCTACCGACAGCGGCGACGTTGACGCAAACTACTTCCAGCATCAGCCCTACCTCGATTCCTTCAACGAAGGCAACGGCACCAAGCTGAACACCGTCGTCAAGGTTCACTACGAACCTCTCGGAATTTATGCGGGCACCTCTTCCTCCCTCGATCTCGCTGACGGCGCGGTTGTCATCATCCCCAACGACCCGACCAACGGCGCACGTGCACTCCTCCTTCTCGAAGCGAACGGCCTGCTTGAACTCAAGGACGGCGCAGGCGTTGCGGCTACCGTGAAGGATATCACCGCCAACCCCAAGAACCTCAACATCCGCGAAATGGAAGCGGCTCTGATCCCCGGCGTTCTGAGCGAAGCCGCCATCGCTGTCATCAACGGCAACTACGCAATCGGCGCCGGTCTCAAGGTTGCTGACTCCCTCGCACAGGAAGAAGCGGACTCCGAAGCGGCTCAGACCTACGCGAACATCCTCGTTGTCAAGGAAGGCAACGAAAACGACGCGAAGATCAAGGCTCTCGCAGACGCACTTCTCTCCGATGCAGTACGCGACTACATCAACAACACCTACGAAGGCGCGGTTGTTCCGATTTTCTAATCAACTTCAACAAAGAAAGCACTTATGACCTGTACATCATGCACAGTCATAAGTGCTTTTGTTATTTCATAACTTACTCCGCGAAAAATTCGTCCTCGATCCGCGCGCACAGCCAGTGATACACCGGCAGATGGAGCTCCTGCACACGGTAGGTCTCGCTCTCGTCCACGTGAATCGCGGTGTCGGCAAGGGAATCCAGTCTGCACGGACGGTTTCCGGTGAGGGAGATGACCTTCACGCCCATTGCCTTCGCGACCTTTGCGGCGTTGACGACGTTTTTCGAGTTGCCGGATGTGCTGATCGCGATAAGGCAGTCGCCGGGTTTCGCCATGGCATACAGAACCTGTGCGTACATCATCGACGGCTCGACATCGTTGACAAACGCCGTCAGAAGCGCGCTCTGCGAATGCAGGGAGACTGCCGGAAGACCGCACTGGAGATTGTCCGCGAGAAAATCCGCGTCATCGGGGCATGCTTCGGTGAGCTTTGCACGGAATTCTGCGGGGACGGGGCGTTTTTTCAGAAATCCCTTCATCAGCTCGCCCACAATGTGATCCGCATCCGCCGCACTGCCGCCGTTCCCGCAAGTGTAGAGGCATCCGCCGGATTTGCAGGTTTCGATGATCGTCTCAGCGGCATGCTCAATTTCACCTGCACAGCGGGAAAGTCCCGGATACCGCGAGGTCAGTTCGTTGATCGTTTCCATATTCATCCTCACTTGTCGATTGAAATTGCCAGGGACAGCGCCGCGAGATCGCCGAGATTGTCGCCAAGCTCTGCCGGAACCACCTGCACAACCGCATAGGACGGCGCCAGGCATTCCTCCCGCATCACGCGCTGCATCGACGGAATCAGAAGATCTGCGCTCCGCTGGAAAATCGAGCCGATGACGATGCGCTCGGGATTGAGGACATCCACAAGGATTGACAGTCCCCGTCCGAGCATCGCGCCGCAGGTTTCGTACACGTCAATCGCAGTTTCGTCCCCTGCATACGCCGCTTCTGCCACGGATTTCGCGGTAACAGCGTCAAGCTCGGCGAAGGATTTGCAGTACGCGGTCGTTTTACCCTGCTGAAGACGCTCGACTGCGGCAGTTTTCGCAGACATTGCAATCCCGCCGCCGCTGCAAAAGCCTTCGAACGAGCCCTGCTTGCCGTAGCCGACGGGACCGAACCGCTCGAGGCGCATGTGTCCGACTTCCCCGGCGTTTCCGTTGGTGCCGTTGTACAACTGTCCGTCGAGGATGATTCCCGCGCCGAGTCCCGTGCCAAACGTGAGGAAGATCATGTTCTCCGACCCGCGTCCCGCACCGAAGGTATATTCCGCCAGTGCGCAGGCGTTTGCGTCGTTGCAGAGAACCGCGGGCAGACCGATGCGCTCCCGGACCCTGTCGACAATTGCAATATTGTCCCATCCGGGCAGATTCGGCGGGGACTGGACGATGCCGCGCTTCGGGTCAAGCGGACCGCCGCAGCTGATTCCGACGGACACCGCCGTGCCTGCCGATTTTTCTTTCATTTGTTCCGCACCGGCGAGGATGTTCTCAATCGTTTCGGTGACGTCGGTTGTGGGAAACTTCACTTTTTCAAGGATGTTCCCTTCCACGTCCCCGAGAACGACCGCGCATTTCGTCCCGCCGATGTCGATTCCGATGTATGTTTTCTTCATATTTTTCACTCAAGGAAGTCGCATTCTTTCACGCCGCCC
>JAFUQY010000081.1 GCA_017472105.1 Clostridia bacterium
AAGATCAATCCGGCGGCAGGCGAGAACCGCACCCTCCCCGAAGTGTTTGAATCCGCTGATGCGTTCATCGAAGCCGCTGCCGATCAGGACACCTACAATACCTACGTCATTCCCGCACGGCAGTCCTTTGCATGGCAGAAAACCACGGAAAGCCCCGTCACGCTCGGCTTTTTCATGGCTCTGCTGTTCTGCGTGCTTCTGTCCATGGCGACTTTCCGTTCTCCCGCTGTGGCACTGATGCCCGATGTAACGCCCAAGCCCCTCCGTTCCAAGGGAAACGCCATCATCAATCTCATGGGCAGTGCGGGCGGTATTCTCGTGCTCGTGCTCGGCATCGTGTTCGGCACCGGCAAGGCGAAAAACGCGCTGATGAGCTACACCGGCTTCTTCCTCGTGACGGCGGCAATCATGGTGACTGCGCTTGTGATTTTCCTGCTCACCGTCCGTGAAGTGAAATGGGCGAAGGAAGCGGCAAAGATCAACGACGCACTTGACGCCGAAGCTGCCGCAAACGACGCTGAAGTATCCGCCGCAGGTGAGAGCATGACTTCCGCCGAGAAGCGTTCCCTCGCGTTCATTCTTGCGTCCGTGGTGCTGTGGTTCATGGGTTACAACGCCGTCACCAGCAAATATTCCGTTTACGCCGGCAACGTCCTTGAGCTGGACTTCAACCTGACCCTCATCGTGGCACAGGCGGCGGCAATCATCTCCTACATTCCCGTCGGCGTGGTTTCCTCGAAAATCGGCAGACGGAAGACCATTCTCGCCGGTATCATCATGCTCGGCACCGCGTTCTTCCTTGCGTCCTTCATGCGCGCGGGCAGCAACGTCATCGTGATGAACTGCCTCTTTGCACTTGCCGGAATGGGTTGGGCGACGATCAACGTCAACTCCTACCCGATGGTGGTCGAGCTTGCGAAATCGGGCGACGTCGGCAAGTACACCGGCTTCTACTACACCGCGAGCATGACCGCGCAGATCGTGACCCCCGTATTCAGCGGCGTGTTCCTGACCTACATCGGCATGACGACGCTGTTCCCGTATGCGACGATTTTTGTGGCACTGGCGTTTGTGACCATGCTGTTCGTGCGTCACGGCGATGCGAAGCCTGCGGACAAGAAGGATCTGCTGGAGCATCTGGGAGCGGACGACTGATATGACTGTACTTTATGTGATTTTATCCGTTCTTGCCGTCGTTTTTCTCGTGTATATCTTCGTTCTCGTGAAGCCGAACGGAAAACGCGCACACGATCCCGTGCTTGACTGCGAATACGCGCACCGGGGACTGCATTCGGAGACGGTTCCGGAAAACTCTCTCTCCGCGTTCCGGCTTGCGGCAGAGGCGGGATACGGCATCGAGCTGGACGTTCAGCTGTCCTCCGATGGGGAAGTGTACGTGTTCCACGACTATACCCTCGTCCGCATGACGGGTGAGGACGGACTGCTTTCCGGGAAAACCTCAGCGGATCTGGAAACGATGCGGCTTCTCTCAGGCGGCGCTGTCACGGACGAAAAAATCCCGACGCTCTGCGAGGTGCTTGACGCCGTTGACGGACGCGTACCGATTCTCGTGGAGCTGAAGGGTGAGAGCACAAACACCTCCCTCTGCCCGAAGGCGGACGCGATTCTCAGAGAATACAAGGGTCCGTACTGCGTGGAGTCGTTCAACCCCATGCTGATCGGATGGTACCGCAAAAACCGCCCGGATGTGTACCGCGGGA
>JAFUQY010000082.1 GCA_017472105.1 Clostridia bacterium
CACCTACAAGTCCTTTGACACCGAAGGCCTCGTGGTTTACTGCTCCTCCTTCTCCAAGATTCTCTCCGCCGGCATGCGTGTCGGTTTCGTCTGCGGTCCCCGTGATCTGATCCAGAAGATGGTCGTTGCAAAGCAGGTGGAGGACGTTCACACCAACCAGTTCTTCCAGATGCTCTGCCACCGCTACATGACCGAATGCGACCTTGACGCACACATCGCAAAGATCCGCGCGCTCTACAAGTCCAAGTGTGACCTGATGCTGTCCGAGCTTGACAAGCATATGCCCAAGTGCGTGAAGTACACCCGTCCCGAAGGCGGTCTGTTCCTGTGGTGCACTCTGCCCGACGGTGCTGACTCCGCTCCCTTCATCAAGCGTGCGCTCGAGCAGAAGGTTGCAGTCGTTCCCGGAACCGCGTTCAACTGCGACACCGAAGCGAAGTCCGACTCCTTCCGCCTCAACTACTCCATGCCCTCCGACGAAGACATTGTCCGCGGCATCAGAATTCTCTCCGATCTGGCAAGAGAAATGTACGGCGAATAATTCCCGGCTGTACGCAAAGAACTGTACTTTATCTTATGAAAGGACCGGGCACCATAGCAACGGCTTCGGCGATACTGTATGCGAAGACCGGGTGCCGCACTGCTGATGAATATCTGGCATGACTTTTCCCCCGAAAAAATCACTCCCGAATCCTTTTATGCCGTGATTGAAATCACCAAGGGTTCCAAAATCAAATACGAGCTTGACAAGAGCACCGGTCTTCTGAAGCTGGACCGGATTCTCTACACCTCCACGCACTATCCCGCAAACTACGGCTTCATTCCGCTGACCTACGCGGACGACGATGATCCGCTGGATGTACTCGTGATCTGCTCCGAGGAAATCAGCCCTCTCACGCTGGTGCAGGTTTATCCCATCGGCGTAATCAAAATGGAGGACGGCGACCGTCTTGATGAAAAGATCATCGCGGTTCCCTACACCGATCCCTACTACAACAGCGCGCAGACCATCTACGACCTTCCCGCGCACGTTTTCGACGAAATGCGTCACTTCTTCTCCGTCTACAAGACACTGGAAAAGAAGGAAACCGTCGTCGACGAAATCGGCAGCCGCGAAGAAGCTATGGAAATCATTGCAAGCTGCATCGAAAACTACAAAAAGAATCACTACCTTCTGGTAAACAATCTTCCTGTTCCGCGTGAACCGGAAAACGGAGAAAACAAGTAATGTTTATTGATAAGATTAAAATTTTCGTCAAGGCAGGCAGCGGCGGCAACGGTGTCGTCTCCTTCCGGCGTGAAAAATACGTTGCAAAAGGCGGTCCCGACGGCGGCGACGGCGGTCACGGAGGAAACATCATCTTCCGCATCGACGAAGGCTCCAATACCCTCCTTGCCTTCCGCTACAAGAGAAAATTCATCGCGGAAAACGGTGCGGACGGCGCGGGTTCCAAGTTCCACGGCTCCAACGGTGCGGACTGCATTGTCCTCGTGCCCAGAGGTACCCTGATCCGCGACGCCGAAACCGGCAAAATCATCCACGACATGTCCGGAGACGACGATTTCGTTCTCTGCAAGGGCGGACGCGGCGGCTGGGGCAATCAGCATTTTGCAACTCCCACCCGTCAGATTCCGCGTTTTGCGAAGGCAGGTCTGCCCGGTGAAGAACGCGAAGTCACCCTTGAGCTGAAGATGATCGCGGACGTCGGTCTTGCAGGTCTTCCTTCCGCGGGCAAGTCTTCCCTTCTCGCCGCACTGTCCTCCGCGAGACCGAAAATCGCCGACTACCACTTCACCACCCTCGAGCCGAATCTCGGCGTTGTTTCCACCGGCGGCGAATCCGGCTTTGTCATGGCGGACATTCCCGGGCTGATCGAAGGTGCATCCGAAGGTCTCGGACTCGGTCACGCGTTCCTGCGTCATATTGAGAGATGCCGGATGCTCGTTCAGGTTGTGGACATCTCCGGTCAGGAAGGACGCACCCCTGTCGAGGATTTCGAAACCATCTCCGACGAGCTGGAAAAGTTCTCTCCCGAGCTGGCGGCACGTCCCCGCATCGTTGCGGCAAACAAGGCGGATCTGCTCGTGAACGCGGAAGAAGAATTTTCCATGATTCCCGAGCTGAGCGAAGAATGTGCGGCTCTCGAAGAACGCTGTGCAGAGCTCGGCTACAAGGTCATCTACATTTCCGCAGCCATGAAGATGGGCACCAAGAATCTCGTGGACGAAATCTCCCGCATGCTCCGCGATCTGCCGCCCGTTCTGGTATATGAATCCGAAATCACGCCCGAAGATGAAGAAGCCGCAGACGCCGCAGGTGCGGAAGATGTTGTCATCACCCGCGGGGACGACGCTGTCTTCACGCTCACCGGCAGATGGATCGAAGCGCTCATGGGACGCGTGAACCTGAACGACCGCGAATCCCTCATGTATTTCGAACGCTCCCTCGTCAAGTCCGGCATCATCGACAGACTCCGTGAAGCAGGATGCCAGGAAGGCGACATGGTCCGCATCGACGACTTCGAATTCGATTTTGTTGACTGATGAAAACGGAACTCTCCTGCCGGGAGCACTACGACGCCCTCATCGACGAGAACAACGATCCCGTGCACGATCCGGCTCCTCTGCGGGACTACATGGACAAATGGGACGGGCAGACGTTCCTCGATGCACTTTCGCTGACAGGCTCTGAATCGGTTCTAGAAATCGGTGTCGGGACGGGTCGGCTTGCCTTGAAAATCGCGCCTTTGTGCGGACACTTCACCGGGATCGATCTCTCGGAGAAAACCGCAGAGCGCGCACGTGAAAATCTCGCCGGGCATCCGAATGTGACCGTCCTCACCGGGGATTTCACGGAATACGGCTTTGTCGGCACGTTTGACGTGATCTGCTCCTCCCTCACCTTCATGCATATTGAAGACAAGCAGCAGGCCGTATCGAAAGCCGCTTCCCTTCTCTCACCCGGCGGTCGTCTGGTCATCTCGATTGACAAAAATCCGGCGGACGTGATCGACTGCGGCACGCGGCTGGTGAAAATCCATCCCGACTCCCCGGAAAACATATCCCTCTCCATGAAAAACGCCGGTCTGACGGTTGTCTCCGTGACCGGAACGGAATTTGCGCATATCCTATCGGCAATCAAAGATAACTGAACGAGGTGAAATCATGCTTACCGAACTGAAAAAACAGGTTTACGAAGCCAATATGGCAATCCAGCGCAACAAGCTGGCAATCTTCACTTGGGGCAACGTCTCCGGCATCGACCGTTCCACCGGTCTTGTCGTCATCAAGCCGAGCGGCGTGGAATACGATGCCCTCTCTCCCATTGATCTGCCCGTAATCGATGTGGCAACCGGACGCGTGGTCGAAGGGGACCTCAATCCGTCCTCCGATACCCCCACGCATCTGGAAATCTACCGTCGTTTCAAGGATGTCGGCGGCGTGACCCATACCCACTCCGAATGGGCGACCGTTTTCGCACAGGCAGGCCGAGACATCAATCCCTACGGCACCACCCACGCGGACTATTTCGGCGGACCCATTCCCTGCACCCGCCCGATGACTGAAGCAGAAATCATGGGTCAGTACGAACTGGAAACCGGACGCGTGATCTGCGAAACCTTCGAAAAGCTGAACATGGATCCCATGCATATCCCCGCGGTTCTCGTTCACAGCCACGGTCCCTTCACATGGGGCAAGGATGCGATGAAGTCCGTGGAAACCGCAATCACCCTTGACTACGTGGCGCGTCTGGCGTACTACACCGAACGTCTCGCCGATACCCCCGTCAAGTCCAACATGGACAATGTCCTGCTGCACAAGCATTTCGACCGCAAGCACGGCAAGAACGCCTACTACGGTCAGAAGAAAAAATGAGTGTACTGACGGATTATTCCCGCTCGATTGATTTTCTGCTCGAGAACGGCGGCGATCTTCTGAAATTCCGGCTGCATCACGACATTCTCCGTGACCTGACGCCGGACGAAGAATCCGCATGGCTGGAGCGGATCATGGCGGAGTCGGATTATCAGACCCTTCTGACCCACGTGCATCCCACCGGGTACATCGGCAAGGGCGCGCATTCGTGGGACAAATTCAAGGATTCCTACCTTGACGACGGTGAAGCTGCCGCACGGTTTCTCGAAGCTCTGCGGATTCCGCGTGACAATCCGGTTGTCGTGAATTTCGTGAAGGCTCTGCGTGACGACGCGGTTCTGGAAGAGGAATTTTCCTACTACAACCCGGAAAAGGCGCGTTTCCGAGACCGTAATATCGGACTCAACAGCGGCTCATCGCTCGGGATTCTGCTCTACACGATGCAGGCGCTTCTCGGATACGGCGATGACGACGAAGTAAAGCCGTTCGTTGACTGCTCGTACCGCGCGTTCACGAGTCTGCTCGGCATTTCCTCCGTGGATGAGATCACCGACTTCAACCCGAATCTCAAGCGGAAGTACAATTATCCGACGATCACACCCGATACATACTTCCCATGCCAGTACCATCTGGAAACCCTCGCCCGCACGACGACATGGCGCACACCGGAATCCGTGGAGACGCTGGCTGAGGCGATCAATCACCATGCAGCGGTCACAAAGGACTGCAAAGGATTCGCCGTGAAGATGAACGGCAAGCAGGTCGGACCCGGATGGGCATTCATGTCCCCGTTTTCACCCGTACTGCCGCACAGTCAGGCTCCGAATCAGCGCAGAACCCTGACCAATCTCGCACGGTGCGTCGGGGATCGGGCGGATGTGGTGAAGAAATCTGCGGAAATGCTCGCACAAACCATGGCAGAAGACGGCGTGTTCCGCGTGGAATTTGAGTCGGCGTATCAGAAGAAGGGGTTCAAGTCCAATCTCAGACTCGGGCATCCCTACGCGGAAATCGGTCTGGAGCGGAATTACCGGAAGGACACCGCCATCTGGTGCGACCTCACGTTCTGGGCAGTGGAGTTCCTTTATTATATGGAAGAAAACAGCTCTCACTGAATACAACAAAACGGATGACCCGTCATTTCTGACAAAGTCATCCGTTCTTTTTTGTTGATTACGCTGTGAGTGTGAAGGTGAACGTCTTTTCCGTAAACTGCTCCGACGCCAGACGCACCCGGACGAGGTGATCCGTGCTCCATTCGCGGCTCAGTTTGTCCTCAAGCGGTACATCATCCGTCTCAGCGGTCAGCGCGGGATCGTACACCGTGACGGTTCCTGCGATTCTCAGCGTATTGCCGTCAAATTCCGGCATTGCGGCGCACATCAGGGTGAATTCAACCGATCCGGATTCCGCATAACGGATGCTGTCCTCGATCACGGCACCGGTATCCGTGAGATATACCCGGCGGATATACGACTGCACACCGGACTCTGCGGGATACGCATGCTTCAGCTCCATCTCGATCACGCCGTTCTCCGCCGAGAGAATCTCCGCGTGGTACTGCCGACCGGGCTTCTGCTCACAGCCGTTCAGCGCAGGCAGATTGTGGTACAGCGACCGCATCGTCCAGAGCGTGTAGCGTTTTGACGAGAACGTGTCCTTGCAGTAGGTTTCCACACCCGCGTCAAGGAAGACCGGCTCACCGTTCCTGAACAGCACGAACGAACCCACGTCGTTGTGGTTGTGGCTTTCGCCGTTGTGTCCGCCTTTGACGGCAAGTGCCAGTCCGGTTTTCGCGTTCTTCGTAATCATGACGCCGAGACCGGGGTAGAAAATCTCGTCCTTCCCTTCCGCATTCACATCGGCAGGCTCGGGTTCGCACGAATTGAGAATAGCGCGGTAGGGCGTGCTGCCATGGCTCCATGTGCTGGAATTGCGGTCGTTGTAGCTCCGGCGCGCGTAGGCAGTCAGCTTGTCGGATCCGCATGTCCGTCCAGCTCTTGCAAGAAGTGCCATGTCGGGTGTGAGAAGATGCCCCGCATCCGCGAAGTTGACAAACACCCGTCCGCCGAGGTTGAAGTCCACGATGTATTCGCACATTTTCGCGACAAACGGATCGTGATACAGCCCCAGCGCACCGCCGGTCATGTCGGAGAGAATCTCCATCGAGTCGAAGTAGGACGCGCCCGCAACACCCCAGTAGCCGGGACCTTCGTCGCATCCGGCATCCGAGGGATAGGTCGACGTGAACCGGTCAAGGAGAAGCACGGAGCGCTCGACGGCAAGCTCGCGTTTTGCGTCGTCCGATTCGCACAGCATCACCGCCAGCATCACGTTCGACACAATCCACGGCGTCCAGTTGTTCAGCGTCTGACCGTCGTCTCCCATCCACCAGTTCGCCTCGCCGCGCACGTCGTAGTACACGTGGAAAATCCGGTTTTTCAGCATATCGAGAATCCGGCGGCGGATCACGGGTGTGACTTCATCCAGAATCGCCCCGCCGAGATACCACACCAGTGCCAGCATACCGCCCGTTGCCGCCGCGAAAAGATCGCAGTTGCGCACATCGTCCTCCGGCGTCTGATTGAACTGATCGGGCAGGCAGTTGATCGGATTCCCGTGGCACGGCTTGTTGTGCGCCGGAATGACCCACGTGGATTCCTCGAGAATCGCCCAGATGTAGTCGACGAGGGTGTCTGTGAAGCGGCCTTTTCGCTCCGTCAGCTCCGCCATCAGCAGATTCATCATCCCTTCCCGGCGTTTGAAGTACAGTGCCTCATACCGGGAGCGGTTGCCGTTTCGGTAGTATTCCATGTACACGCTCGCGGGACACTGCGGTACGGGTTCGCCGAGGAATTTTTCCGCCCGCGGGATGACATAGGGGAAATTTATATTACCTTTATCAAAGGATGTTCCGGCGAAAGGCTTGAACTCCGCGAACGGGATCAGCTTTCCTTTTGCCGAGAGGTTATTCTGTTCGTACAGCTTCGGCATGACCGTTCCTCCTTGATTATATCGTTTTGTAGAACAGCACAACGCCGGTTCTCACGGGCAGCGGATATGCAAAGCCGGCTTTCAGCTCGTCCGCGGTCTTTGTAAAGGTCGCACCGGTGGTGGAATCGGTGAATTCGTAAACGGCACCGTCGGTCACCGCGGGATATACCGTGAACGTGTCGTCTGCGGCTTCGCGGTTGCGGATGAACTGGATGAAGCCTTCGCCGTCGTCGTCAAACTGCACCGCATACCAGTCGGCGGGATTCTTGCGGCATTCGCTCAGCGGGTAGTAGTCGCCGGCAAGTGTGTATTCCGCAGCCTTCCGCCATACCTTTTCCCAGCGGATTGTGCGTGCATACTGATCGTCGGGTGCGTTGTACCAGGTCATGTAGGTCACCGCGGGAACCATCGCGCACTGGAAGGAGAAGTCGTCGTTTTCCACCCACTGCTGACCGAGATTCTTTTCGACAAATTCTCTGTCCCAGGACATGTTGTGCGAACGGAAATACGGAATCCACTCGTGCAGCTCACGGAACTGCTTCTGCTTGATGACATGCTCACCGTAGCCGACGTCCGTATAGTGGAGCGGTACCGAGCGGCGCATGGTTTCGAGGTCGTTTCGCCGTCCGCCGGATGCACAGGAGTCGCACCACAGACCGGGATTGCGTTCCATGAGGGTGTCCCAGTAGCGTAGGTAGCCCTGTACGTGCAGGTTTTCGATCGCACCGATCCGGTCTTCCGCTTCCGCCTTGAGCCAGCACGGCTTGGGGTCGAAGTTGAAGTCCTGACGGTACACGCGGATTCTGCCCTGCTTGATGATGGAATCCACCCGATCGATCAGCCAGTCGCAGGCCTCTTTGTTTCCGAGGTTCAGAAGGTGATTGCCGCTTCTGTCATCCCGGGAGCAGAGGAGCCAGTCGTAATGCTCGTTGTACAGCTCGGTTCCGGGCACAACTCTCTCCGGCTCGAACCACACGAGAAGACGGGTGCCGCCCTTGTCGCATTCCTCACCGATGGGACCGAATCCGTTCGGGAGACGATCCGGGTCGGGCTTCCATGTACCGGTGAGCGGCCAGTTGTAGTCACACTTGTACCAGCCCGCGTCGATCCACCAGATGTCGGGATTGAGACCACGTTCCCGGTATTCTCTCAGACCGCCGACCTGATTTTCTTCCGTTGCCGCGGTGTGTTCCGGCTTTCCTTCGCATCCCCAGTGATGCAGGCACATCGCCGGTGCAATCGGTTTGCCGAATTCGCGGGGCAGGATGTGATCCATGTACCAGCGTCTCCAGAGGTTCATGCTGCGGGTTTCGTCCCCTTCGGAGATCATCATCGTCAGCATCGGCGTGCGCATGGTTTCACCGGGGTGAATTTTCATATTGCAGCGCATCTGACCGCAGGTGTAGTTCACGCCGTCCGCGCATCTTTCCGCTCTTGCCTTCCACATGTGAGGCCAGCCGACCGCCGCACGCACAATGAAGCCGTCAAAATCCAGCCGCATATACGGGAACGCGCCGTTGCAGGAGGTACCGTCGTTCGGGTGGATTTCCATGGGCTCGCTGAGTTCGTCCGTCCACCATTCGTAGCCGCTGTCGTTGCAGTTGTCGCCGTTGCCGTGGACGAATGCCTTGAAATTACCAGGAATCACGCCGCCGAGCATCACATCAGAGAGGATTCCGGTGTCAGCTTCGCCGTCGTTCGTGAAGTATGCGACCCATTCGGATACGGGATAGTCGCGGTATTCGTTGTGGATCACGGTGACGGTCAGTCCGCAGGTGATGCAGTGTCCGGTGTAGGTGTGCCGGGTCAGATTGGCGTCGACGATTTCGCGGGTGTACTTCCGCTGCATTTTTGCGGGAATGCCCTTCATCTCGCGGCCGTCCAGCTTCCATGTCAGGGGGATCGCTTCAAATTTCGCGTCGGTGTCGGTGTGGGTGAAAATTTTCCCCATCAAGCACATATCCGCGCGTTTCGTTGCAGTTTTCATATGTCAGTCTCCTTTGCAGGAATAAAGTTCGTTATGCCAGAAGCTCGAGTGCTCTCTTGTACAGCGGATCGAATTCGCAGCCGCAGGAGCCGCACTGTTCATCCGCAGTCTTGATTGCACGGATCAGCTCATCCTTGTTGCTCTTGCCGTCCAGCCAGTCCTTCGACGGTTTGTCGATCAGATCCCAGCCGCAGGACGCGAATTTTTCGAGGATTTCACGAAGTTCGGTCATGGTTGTTGCTCCTTTATAAATAATTAATGTAGATTTTCAGTTCACGGTTTTGTTTGACCGCGCCGCCATTTTCTCCAGCCGCAGTGCGGTTTCGCGGTTTTCGGACTTCTCCAGCGTAGGATCGTCCTGTGCCGTGCGTTTTGCGTAGAACGATGCGCGCTCGATCAGGCTTGTGTCGCGGCAGGCGGAGGTCAGGGCATCGCTCATCTGCCCGTGCTGACGGATCACGCCCGCATCGGAGAAGAAGTCGCCCGGTCCGCGCAGTTCCAGATCGTATTCCGCGATTTTGAAGCCGTCGGAGGTGCTTTTGATCGCGCGCAGACGTTCGGCGGATTCCGGTGTCGTCGAATCGGATACCAGAACGAAATACGATTTTGCCGTGCCCCGTCCGACGCGTCCTCTGAGCTGATGCAGCTGGGACAGCCCGAACCGCTCGGCATTTTCGACAATCATCAGCGTCGCATTGGGCACATTCACGCCGACCTCGATGACGGTCGTGGAAACAAGCACATCCACCGCACCCGCGGCAAATGCGGTCATGATTTTCTCGCGCTCCGTGGATTTCATCTTGCCGTGGACGTATTCCACCGTCAGCCCGTCCAGTTCTTCCTTGAGGTATTCGGCAAACACCGTCGCGGCTTTCAGAGGCGTGCTCGTGTCAACCTCCATGTCAACGAACGGGATGTCCGCCATTTCTTCCGTGTCGGTTTCCTCAGCCTCCGCTTCATCGACGGCGGGACACACCACGTAAACCTGATGCCCCTCCTCCGTCTGTTTGCGGATGAAGCCGTTGAGCCGTTCGCGGTAGCTTTCGTTGACCACGAGCGTGTCGATTTTCTGCCGTCCCTTGGGAAGCTCGTCAATGCGGGACACATCAAGGCTTCCGAACGCCGCAAGAGTCAGAGTCCGCGGGATCGGCGTTGCGCTCATGACAAGGCTGTGGATGCCGTCGCCTTTTTCGAACAGTGCCGCTCTCTGCATGACGCCGAACCGATGCTGTTCATCGATGACTGCCAGTCCCAGCCGCTCGATCTCCACGCCTTCCGACAGCAGTGCGTGCGTGCCGATGACGATATCAATCCCGCCGCCGATCTGGGTGTCCGTGAGTCCGGTCAGGATTTTGTCTTTTTCGCGTTTCTTCGTCGATCCGGTCAGCAGAGCGCAGTGGATCCCGAGCGGTGTGAACAGCTTCACGAAATCCTCCGCATGCTGATTGGCGAGAATCTCCGTCGGAACCATCAGCGCCGCGCGGTATCCGGATTTCACAGCCGCATAGCACGCCGCCGCCGCAACGATGGTCTTACCGCTGCCGACATCGCCCGTGAGAATCCGGTTCATCAGGCTATCCCCTGCCATGTCCGCGAGAATTTCGTCGACCGAACGCCGCTGTGCTCCCGTCATCTCAAACGGAAGTGCGTCGTAGAATTCCTGCATCGCATCACAGCTGACCGGGCAGGTGTTTTTCTTTTTCCGCCGTGCCTGACCGAGGTTCATCGACAGAAGCGTCAGATACAGCTCGTCGAACATCAGGCGCCGCTTTGCCGTCTCAATCGCCGAAACCGACTCCGGACGGTGAATCTGCGTCACGGTCCATGCGTATGTCGGCATTCCCATTTCCGCGAGCGCGTCCTTCGGCATGTACTCCGTCAGCTCGTTCCCGCAGATCCGCATGGCTTCACCGACGAGCTGTGCCATCACCTTCTGCGACAGACCTGCGCTCAGCGGATACACCGGCACGATGTCAGCCAGCTTCACCGCCTCGTCCATGCGTTCCGCGATGGGATTTGTCGCCTGCACGCGGTTGTATTCGCAGGTGAATCTGCCGAAGAAGCGGAACGTCTCCCCGACATGGAACACATTTTTCATGTACGCCATGTTGAAATACGTCAGCTCCGCTGTTCCGGTTTCGTCGAACGCCTTCACTTTCAGAAGCACCATCCCGCGCCGGATCATCCGCACCTCGGGCTCCGTGGAAACGGTCAGTTCCGCCGCAAACGGACCTTTTTCGCCGTTCTTCAGGCGGTCGCGGATGACGGAAATCGTCTGGATGTCACCCCGGTTCTGGTATGCGCGCGGAAAAATGCGGATCAGATCGCCAAGCGTTTCCGCACCGAGCTTTGCGAGAGCCTCACGCCGCGCATCCCCGACACCTTTCAGCACCGTAACCGGGCGATCCATGTTTTTCATTGGAGTCTGTTTGTCTGTCATATATCAAATTTCACTGATTTCATGTTCATTTTACCTGATTTTATCATAAAAACCGCCGAATTGCAAGTACATCACCGAAAGTCGTGCGAACATTTTTTCGATCCCGGACAATTCCTCCGGATGCGTGAAATCCTGCGGAAAAACCGTTGATTCGGCTCCGGGTTTATGGTATAATGCATTCAGTATAGAATCGGCAGGAGCATGGCATGAACAAGGGCAGAATTATTTTTTTGAACGGACTGACAAGCTGCGGCAAATCCTCGGTTGCGGAGCGGATGAAAGCGCTGTGCGATGAGGTGCTGTACGTGGTTTCCAACGATATTTTCCACTGTATGGTGGATCGGAAATTCTTCCGGCAGGATTACTGGAAAATGGTCGCGCACACGATCACATCGCAGTATTACGCGGCGCGCGGCATGGCAGAGGCGGGATTTTCCGTTGTGATCGACGGGATGCTTCTCGATCTTCCGGCGTACCGGGAGCAGTTCGGGAAATCCAACGCGGAGCTGGTGCGGCAGATTTTCGACGGCATCGACGTGACCTATGTGAATTTCGTCTGTCCGCCCGGTGAGCTGAGACGGCGCAATCTCGCACGGGGTGACCGCGGTGAATTCCAGTCCGACGAGCAGGCACGGCTGATGACGAAGGATTTTTCGTACGATCTCGAAATCGACGTGATGAAAACCATGCCGGAGGAGTCCGCCGAAGCAATTCTCACAGCATGCTCCCTGCCGTTTACGCGTACGAAAAAACTCGACTGCACCTGCGCGGCATCGCGTGTGAAGCTGCTCTCTTCCCTGCTCGGCGGCCGTGCGGATGTGACTTCTCTTACGGATGAAGCATATGCGCACGACGGATATCCGTTGGAATTGAAGCTGGTTCTGCGCGATCCCTCGGACGACGTGACCGGGCTTCTCACCGAGCGCGGATACACCATGCTCTCCCGCAGCGATCGGGTCATCACGTTCCTGCACGGCAATCGCGAGCGTCTCCGTGTACTCATGCATCCGGACGCGGATCTGACGCATACTTTATCACAGCTCGGACGTGAGGTGAGAGTCACCGTTGACCGTCCGGCGGGCAGTGTACATCCCGAACACAGTGACATGGTCTACCCTGTCAACTACGGCTTCATCGAAGGGATTTCCTCCGGTGACGGCGAGTGGATGGATGCATATATTCCCGGCGTATGCACACCTTTATCCGCATTCACGGGTACGGTTTCCGCCGTCATCCACCGCTTTGACGACTGCGATGACAAGCTGATTGTGACGCCGCTGGATACCGTTTTCACGCCGGGTGAGATCCGGAAGATGACTGCGTTCTGCGAAAAACACTTTGATTCCGTCGTCATCTGCCGGGCGTAAATCTGTATTTTTGTGCATTATCAATAATTTCCGCACATTTCGAATGATGTTTTTATGGAATATGCAGAAAGAGCAAAAATTGCATCAAACGTATTGACAATTCAGTTAGCTTGTGCTAAAATTACACCATCATCACGGAAGGATAACAAATCATGAAAACGTTTGTCGTATATTTTGCATATTTTACCTCTTACTTTACGCTGTGTAATAAAGTAAGAGTGTTTGTGCTGCGATAATAGTTTTTATAGAAAATATAGAAGCGGATCACCACAGTATTGACACTGTCGGGAGATTCGCTTTTTTGA
>JAFUQY010000083.1 GCA_017472105.1 Clostridia bacterium
ATGCAGCTGGGATACGGACGGGACCGGATTTTTTACAGCGTCTACGATTTCCATACCCAGATGACAGCGGTGCGGACCCTGAAGGATGACGGACACCGCCGGACGGTTGCGGAAAACTGCATCGGCGCCGCGCTTCTCAGTGACGGTCCGCTGGCTGAGCTGTACACCATCGAAGCGGATGAGAACGGCGGGCATGCAATCGTGCGGTACAGTCTGGATATGCTGGGACTGGGAGACATCCGGACGGTCGTTGTCAGAGAAGGGGAAGATCTGGCGGCGGGCGAGCATATCACCGGACTTTACAGCGAAAACCGCGATGTCTTTTTTACAACCGAATTCGGTGAGAACACCGGGCATACCCGCACGTATCGGATCCATGAGCACAGCACGGAGCTGATCGCGGAAGAAGGCGCACCGGAGCAGGCTGACGGGATTGCCGAAATTCATACATAAAACACAGACGGAAGCGATGGATGCGGTGGAAAATATTTCACAATACACATTGACTTTCTCCGAATATTGTGTATAATTAGTATTGTAAGTTTTAATAACTTTTTACAAAACAAAAGGAGACTACGACAATGAAAAAGATTCTTTCCCTCATTCTCGCTCTCACCTTTGCGCTGACTCTCGTTGGCTGCGGTGCGGGTGAAGACACGGCTGACGTGAAGGGCGAAGGCGTTATGACCTATGCGGAATACGCTGCTGCTGCTCTTGACACCGAAGTTGTGATCGAAGCATACGTTCAGGCAAAGCAGTCCTGGTGGGACAACAAGGGTACCTTCTACCTTCAGGACAAGGAAGGCGGTTATTTCGTATATGAAATGCCCTGCACCGAAGAAGAATACAACAAGCTGACCCAGGGTACCAAGATCAAGGTTACCGGCTACAAGGCTGAATGGGCGGGCGAAGTTGAAATCATGGACGCGAAGTGGGAAATCCTTGACGGCAGCTACGTAGCAACCGCTGTCGACGTTACCGACAAGCTCGGCACCGACGAACTCGTAAACTACCAGAACCAGCTCGTTACCTTCAAGGGCATGACCGTTAAGGGTATCGAATACAAGAACGGCGAACCCGGCGACGACATTTACGTAAACCTTTCCTACAACGGTGCTGCATACAGCTTCTGCGTTGAAGTTTACCTCACCGGTCCCGACACTGAAGTATATCAGGCAGTTGGCGCACTCACCGCAGGTCAGACTGTTGATGTTGAAGGCTACCTCTACTGGTATGAAGGCCCCAACACCCACATCACGAGCGTTGTTGTAAAGTAATTCAAACGAAAACAGAATCACACGCGGGACACTCTCTGAACGGGGGCTGTCCCGTGATTCATATTGGTACATAACAATTGGAGGTTCCCGTGTCCAGTATTCCCGCACAGTACAAGCGCACAAAATTCGCCTGTTACTTCAACTATCCGTCCATGGCAGCGGTGTTCAGTCTGCCGCCCATGCTCTTTCTGACATTCCGGGAGATGTACGGCATTTCCTATACCCTCCTCGGCACGCTGGTTCTGGTGAATTTCTGCACCCAGCTGACGGTGGACCTGATTTTCTCGTTCTTCACGAAGTATTTCAACATTCAGAAAACCGTCTGCTTCACTCCCCTGATCTGCACGGCGGGCTTTCTGATCTACTGCCTTGTACCCGCGCTCTTTCCGCAGTATGCGTATGCGGGGCTCGTGGTCGGAACTCTCGTGTTCTCCATCGCGGCAGGTCTCAGTGAAGCGCTCATCAGTCCCACGCTTGCGGCAATCCCCGGCACCGACGAGCGCGACATGAGCTTCCTGCATTCCATGTACGCATGGGGCGTTCTTGCCGTGATTCTCATCAGCACTCTGTACTTCCAGATTTTCGGACGTCAGAACTGGCTCTGGCTGGCACTGATTATGGCATGTCTGCCCATCATCACCTCCGTGCTGTTCTTCACCTCGTCCATGCCCGAGATGGACATCACGCCCGCGCAGGGTCAGTCGGGATCGAAGAAGCGGACTTACGCCATGGCGCTGTGCGTTGCGTGCATCTTCATGGGAAGCGCGGCGGAAAACACCATGACCAACTGGATCTCCAGCTTTGTGGAGTCGGCTCTCTCCATCCCCAAGGCGGCGGGTGACGTTCTCGGTATGGCGGCGTTCATCTCCCTGCTGGGTCTGGCGCGCGTCCTTCACTCCAAATACGGCGGCAAGATGATCAATATCCTCCTTGTGAGCATGATCGCGGCGGTCGTATGCTACCTCACAGCCTCCCTTAGTCCCAGTCCGGTGCTTGCTCTCATCGCCTGCGTGCTGACCGGATTCTTCACCTCCCTGCTGTGGCCCGGTACCCTCATCCTCATGGAAGAGCAGATTCCCGGCGTCGGTGTTGCGGCATATGCCCTGATGGCGGCGGGCGGTGACTTCGGCGGTTCCATTGCACCTCAGATGATGGGCATCATTGTTGACAGCGTATCCGCGAGCGAATGGGCAGTGCAGATCGGCAGCCAGCTTTCCCTCGCACCCGAACAGGTCGGCATGAAGGTCGGTATGCTCGCGGCGGCGGCGTTCCCCGTCATCGGCACGTTCCTCCTGCTGTACATGAAGCGGTATTTCAGGAAGAACCCGCTCAAATCGTAAATAAAACCGAAACTTCGCAGATCATCCCGGTCGTGCGGAGTTTCTTTTTGCCGCAGAATGGTACGAAAATGAACGGAAAGAGTTGAATTGTACCCGCAGTGGTGCTATAATATAGTTATCATTACATAGAAACCGGAGACCGTTATGAATATTCTGCAGAAGCTCGTTCTGCCGGAATACATGGTGCGCGAATCTCTGCGGATGGGAAGCGACTATCCCGCCGGCGAGATGTACCGAAATTTCATCCGGATCGCATGGCCCGCGCTGATGGAATCGGTGCTGATCGGACTGGTATCCTTCGTGGACTCGGTGATGGTGTCGTCCGTTGGAGAAACCGCCGTCGCCGCTGTGGGTCTGACGAACCAGCCGAGACTCCTGTTCTACGCGATTTTTCTCTCGCTCAGCATCGCGGTCAACGCCATGGTCAGCCGACGGTTCGGCGAAAAGGATCAGCGGCGCGCCAATCAGGTGCTGTCCATGGTTCTGCCGATTGCGGTGATCCTGTGCGCGGTATTTACCGTGATCGCGTTTGCGGTGTCAAGACCCCTGCTCCTCTTTGCCGGCGCGCAGGAGGACACGATTGATCTCGCCATCCCGTACTTCCGCATCACCATGGTCGGCATGAACTTCACCGTCATCTCGCTCATCATCAACGCGGCACAGCGCGGCAGCGGCAATACGCGCATCTCGATGACGACGAATCTCTCGGCAAACCTCGTGAACGTGGTGTTCAATGCACTGCTCATCAACGGGCTCCTCTTCTTCCCGAAGCTCGGCGTCACCGGTGCGGCGATTGCAACCATGCTCGGCAACATGGCGTCCGCGATCATCTCGATCCGTTCCGTGTGCGTGAAGGGCAGATTCCTCCGGCTCGAGTGGCGGGAGATGTTCCGATGGGACCTCGATCAGCTGAAAACGGTGTTCTCCATCGGTTCCGGCTCGCTCGTTGAGCAGGTCTTCATGCGGTTCGGGTTCTTCTCGTACGCAAAACTCGTTGCGGAGCTCGGAACAACGGAATTCGCCACCCACCAGATCGTCATGAGCATCATCACGCTCTCGTTCACGGTCGGAGACGGTCTCGGCGTGGCGTCGTCGGCACTCGTCGGGCAGAATCTCGGCAGAAAACGCCCCGACCACAGCCTCATCTACGGCAGTATCGGTCAGCGGTTCGGGATGTGCATCAGTGTGCTCCTCGTCGTGCTCTTCACCTTCGGCGGCGGATTGTTGGTCGGTCTGTTCTCGGATGACGCGGAAATCATCGCTGTCGGGCGGCATCTCTTGTACATTGTAGCCGTCACCGCACCGTTCCAGGTGTCGCAGGTCATCTACCGCGGCTGCCTCAACGGCGCAGGGGATACAAAATTTACCGCAGTCGTGTCGTTCATTTCCATTGCGCTCGTCCGTCCCGTGCTGACGTACATTTTGTGCTATCCCGTCGGCTGGGGTGTCTACGGCGCGTGGGTGTCCCTCTTCATCGACCAGCTGACCCGGTTTGCGTTCACGGCATTCCGCTTCAACGGCGATCAGTGGTATAAGAAGAAAATTTAAGGCAACACCGCACAATTCCCGGCTAACGCCTTGGCGGCACATTTGCTTGCATCTTTCCCGTCATTCGTCACAAATCTCGTTGGCAGAGGAGTCACTCTTGCCGCCTCAATTTGTTTAGACTGACGGAAAATCTGACTGCGCAACTGCACCACCAGAACTGTGCGGTGGTGCCTTAAGCAAAACGAAAACTCCCATGACGATTCACGGGAGTTTTTTTGTTGGGTTGAAAATTAAATCTCACACAGCCCGTCCGCGGAGTCAAGCACTTCGGAAATCTGCACGCGGGCGCCGTTTTTTATCATGCCGAGGTTGATCGGGAACAGATTGCGGGTTGCGCATACCGTGCTGACGGAGCAGGTGCCGGATTCCGTCTTCGCGTAGAGCGTCACGAAATTCTCCTCCATCTTCGCGTACAAGGGAGCGCATTTTCTGCCCTTCTTCGCGTCAACGAAAAGCTCGCCGTTCACCTTGTCCACGGTGATGTTCGCACGGTCGCCGCTGTCCGAGGTGTACACAATCTCGCACGATCCGCTGTCCGCACCTGCCGCGATGCCGGCGATTCTCGTGTAACCTGCGCCTGCCGCGACGGTGTAGGACGGTGTGTCGCATTCGGTGAAGGTCAGGCGGCGGTAGTTCTTGTAGTTCACGGCGAAGTCGGAGAGAATCCGAACGTTGTGTACGGTGGGATTGAGTCCGGGCGCGATCAGGTCACTCAGCTGACCGGGATTTACGTCATTGCCCTTGACGTACACAAGACCGCCGTTCAGGTTGATGCACGGTGCGTCCTTGAGTCCGGGTGCGCATCCGAACAGCCTGCCGGCATGAGCAGTACACGCGCCGTTTGAGCCGTCTTCCCATTCCATGAAGTTGTTGATGGAGAGGTTCGCGCCGTGGGATTTGAATTCGACGTGGATATAGCTGGTGTCGATGTAGATGTTGTCGCCGATGAATTCCGCGTGACCGAGCACGATGCCGCGGGTATGCGACCACCATCCGTCATTGCCCACGTGTCCGAGACAGCCCGTCCAGATGTGGAGATTGGTCGCGTAAACGAAGGATGCCTCCTGAATGATGCCGACGCAGGTGCCCATGATCTCGATGCCGGAGAGACGGTTGTCGCCGAGATGCGTGCCGAGGTAGATGCCTACGGACGGGAGGGATTCATCCGATGTGCCGAGGATCGTCATGTTCTGCAGGAACAACGGACGGGACGCGAATCCGGGCTTTGCGGGATCGTTTGCGGCGCAGAGACCGTAGCCCCGGATGCCGTACATGCCGACCTTGTTCACGAATGTGGCGGTTGCCTGAATGCAGGGATTGATGTAGATCGCGCATTCCTTGGAGTGGCAGACGATGTTGAGGTCTTCCACGGTGAACCGGCCGCTTCCGCCGAACTGAACAACGCCGACTTCGTCAAGCGGATCGGTCGCGTCGTGCTCAATGTCGGAGATGAGCCACGTGTGCGTCATATCAACCACACCGCTGCGGGCATATCCGACGCCGTAAATGGGATTTTTGATGACGAGCGGACGGCTGACCTTGTACTTGCCGGCAGGGAAGAAGAGGGCATGGTCGGCGGTGTACCTGTTGACGATTTCCGAGACGTCCTCGGAGCCGTCGTTTTTCGCACCCAGCGTGAGCACGTTGAGCATGGTTTCGTCGCGCGGGATTTCCGTGATATCTTTCATAACGCAGTCTCCTTTTCGGGGATTTTAGTTTATTCTTGTCTCCATTATACTGAACCCCGGCGGTTTTTGCAATAGTTTTTGGTGATTTTCTCTTGCATCGCGGGTACTTTTCTGTTATACTGATGACAGGAACAAATCGAATCAAATTCAACGGAGGTTTTTATGAATTTCTGCCTGAACAGTGCGCATTTCTATCCCGCGGTGCCGGACGTGAAGATCACTGACGGATTTTTCGCGCCGTTTATCGAGAAGATCCGCACCGTGACCACGCCGGACGTGTTTGCAAAATTCCTCGCCGACGGTGCCATCGAGAATTACGAAAGAGTCGCGCGCGGCGAAAAAGGCGGTCATGCGGGTCCTCCGTGGTATCACGGTCTGATCTGCGAGGTCATCCGCGGCGTGTCCGATATGCTTGCCGTGACCTATGACAGCTCCATTGACGAGCGGCTTGACGGCATCATCGACGCAATCGAGCGCGCGCAGGCGACTGATCCGGACGGCTGGATCAATCCGTACACGACGCTGATGTGCCCGGAGAAGAGATGGGGTCTGAACGGCGGCAATGTGCGGTGGCAGCATGAAACCTACGACGCGGGATGCCTCGTGGAAGCAGGTGTGCATCACTACCGTGCGACCGGGAAGACGAAGCTCCTCAAATGCGCTGTCACGATGGCGAATTACCTCGCTGACAGAATCGGCCCCGCACCGAAATGGAACGTGGTCTGCGAGCACTCCCTGCCGGAGATGGCGCTGATCGAGCTGGAACGCCTCTTTGACGACGAACCGGAGCTTGCGGATACCGTCGGAGCGAAGCGCGGTGAGTACCTCAGACTCGCGAAATTCTTTATTGATAACAAGGGAAACCACGATACCCGCCACCAGTTCCCGCGGTTTTTGCAGGAATACGCGCAGGATCACCGTCCGACCCGGGAGCAGAAGGAAGCCATCGGACACGCCGTCCGTGCAACGCTGTTCTACACCGGCATTTCCGACTGCGCGCTTGCCTGCGATGACGACAGCCTGAGAGAGACTGCCGTGACGATCTGGCGCGATATCGCCGAAACCAAGCTCCACATCAACGGCTCCGTCGGTGCGCACCGCGATGACGAACGCTTCGGTCAGCAGTACGATCTGCCGAACAATGCGTATCTGGAAACCTGCGCGGGTGTGGGTCTGGCGTTCTTCGGCGCGTCCCTGTTCAGGCTCACGCGGGATGCATCCGTGTGGGATACCGTGGAAAATACCCTCACCAACCTGATGCCCGCGTCCGTGAGCGAGGATGGCGTGCATTATACCTACGAAAATCCGCTGGAAACCCGGGGCGGAACCGAACGCTGGTCGTGGCACGGATGCCCCTGCTGTCCTCCGATGCTTCTGAAGCTGGTCGGCGTGATGCCCTCGTGGATTTTCTCCGCCGACGGGGACGATCTGTGGCTGAATCTCTACATCGACGGCGAAGCGGCATTCGGGGACACGAAAATCGCGCTGTGCGGCAGAAAGCTGACCGTAGATGCACCGTCTGCGAAGACTGTACACATCCGCATTCCCGAATGGGCGCACGATTTTGCCCTGACGGCGGATTATACCGTCGAAAACGGCTGTGCCGTCGTGAAGGTTGACGCAGGTGTGACCGAAATCGGCATTTCCTATACCGAAAAAATCGCGAAAATCATGGCTCACCCGTGGGTCGGTGCGGATACCGGAAGAATTGCATTCAAGCGCGGCGCCGTCCTGTACTGCTGTGAAAAGCAGGTGGACAAGTGGGAAGACCTCGACCCGATCCTCGGCGACGACGCACCCGTGCTCCGCGATGACGGCATGATCGAAGTGACCGCAGAAAACGGTGAGAAGTTCGAGCTGATCGAATACCGCCGCTGGAACAACCGGGGCCCGCTTCCCATGCGGATCTGGTTCCGTCAGAAGGGACACCGCGCGGACAAGTGCAGCCTCGACGGATGGGAAGGGCGGCTATACCGCGAGTACTGCGTATTCGACTAAGAGAATAGATAAGAAATAACAGATAATAGATAAGAGATATGGCTGTCGGCGTATGAGATCCGATGACATATCTCTTATCTTTTCCTTATTATCTATTCTCTGTTATCTTAGCCGAAGGCGCTTCCAGTGGGTTCCAGTTCCGTTTTATATAGCACCGCATGTAGAGGATGAAGATGAGCATGTTGTGCGCGATCATGCAGGCCCATGCGGAGACGAGTCCGAGGGAGAGAAGCTGCGTGCAGAGGAAGGTTCCCACGATGCGGACGCCCCACATGCCGGCGATGTTGTATGCGAACGGGAGCTTCGTGTTGCCGACGCCGAGAATCATGCCTTCCATGATGATCGAGAAGCCGTAGAAGGGCTCGGAGACGGCAACCATGCGCAGGACGGTCGATCCGAGTGCGATGACTTCCGCGCTGTCGGAGAAAATATCCATGAACGGCGGTGCAAGCACGAACAGGAGTCCGCCCGAGAGGATCATCAGCCCGATTTCAATCGGAATCATCATCGCGGCGAGATCGCGCATGCGCTGTTTGTCCTTCGCGCCGTAGGCATTTCCGGCGAGAGTCGCGGCGGCGGTCTGCATGCCGTATCCGGGGATATAGAACGCGGATTCGACGGTGTTTGCGATGGTGTGCGCCGCAGTTGCCGCTTCTCCGAGGGAGTTAATCATCGACGCAAACGCGACATAGCCGAAGGAGGTGCCGAACCGCTGGAGCATATTGGGCAGTGCGGTTTTCAGACACGGTCCGAGAATCTGCATGTCGGGCGTGAATTTCTGACCGCGCGGAGACACCATCGGATGCCGCCAGAGAACGACGGTGATGAGCACGCCGCCGACCGTGAACGCGATGGCTGACGCGACTGCCGCACCGATGACGCCCATTCCAGCACCCCACATGGGGACGGGCAGACCGAAAATGTGCATTGTGCGGGACGGATAGATCAGGAGAAAGTTGAGAACCACATTCACAAGATTCACCAGCACCCCGATTTTCATGGGGGATTTGGTGTCACCCGCCGCGCGCAGGACGGTACCGAAGATCATCGACGCCGTACGCGGGAGCATGGGCAGATAGAGGATGAAGAAATACTGACCGGCGAGGGTGCGGATGCTTTCGTCCACCTGCATCCATGTCGGGATGACGCCGCTGAGCGAGAGGGTGAGCGCTGTGAAGAGTGTTCCGGCGATGAGGACGATGAACGCCGCCTGCGCCGATGCACGGGATGCCGCGTTTTTGTCACCTGCACCGTAGGCACGCGCGATGAAGGAGAGAAATCCCACGCCGAGAGCGGATACGGAGCTGCCGACGAGCCACGATACCGTGGAGGTTGCCCCGACCGCGGCGGTTGCTTGGGTTCCGAGCGAGCCGACCATGGCGGTGTCGATGTATTGTACAGCCGTCTGCATGAGCTGCTCGAGCATGGTGGGCCACGCAAGCGAGAGAATGACGGCGATCATCTGCCTGTTCAGCCGAAAGGATTTTGTCTGCATGTTGTCCTGTCCTGTGTGAATTTTTTAATATTATAACAGAAAATGTACAGAATTGCAATCGCAAAACAAAAACCGGGGCACAGCGTACTCCGGTTTTGATGCAGTTTTCAGTCTTCCGCGGTTTCGTTTGTCTCCTCGCCCGGGAGTGCGTATTTTTCCGGGACGGGGGCGTGCTTGTCGAGGAAAATCGGCTCGTTATCGTAGTCCCGCGGGGGCAGGTGATCGAGATAATCCGCAGGCTCGGTCGAGGCGTTCTTTTCGCGCAGGACGGCGTCGGTTTTCTGCCGGGTCAGCGCACAGAGCACAGCCGCAGCGGGAACTCCGAGAATCATGCCCGCGAAGCCGAAGAATCCGCCCGCGATCGTGATGGAAACCAGTACCGCGAGGGAGGTGAGCCCTGTGCTGTCGCCGAGAATCTTCGGACCGATGACGTTGCCGTCAAGCTGCTGGATAATCAGGATCATCAAAAGGAACCAG
>JAFUQY010000084.1 GCA_017472105.1 Clostridia bacterium
CCCGCCCCTACGGTGAAGACCAACGTCCCGTCAACAGAAATAACGTAAACCCAACCCGCGCCGCAGGCTGAGATTTACCCGAACAATCCAGTGATGTTATCGCAACTGTCGGAGCCCGAAAAAGTCACGTCTCGCCGCCGCAGGCTGAGTTTACCGAGGAAAATGAGTGTCCCGTACCCTAAAGGAAGCTGTCTCAATTAAACAGCTGCACGGGTATGGCGCCTGCGGCGGGCATTTTCAAGGGGAACGCTTGAACGGCCGAGATTCCTAAGAGCCCGGACGCGGAGGGTTCTTAGGCGCCCCCGCGAGGGGTAATAAAATCAATTCGAAAAGCGGAGCTTTTCTACCTAAAAAATAACGTAAATCCAAAGCCAAACTTCATTTAAAGAAAAAAGAAGAAATAAAAAAGAATAAATCATAAAACATAAGGAGCCCCGAAACACCCATGATACAATGCTATAACCTTGCCAAAACCTACGGCACCACACCCGCTCTGCGTGATATCAGCCTCGAGCTCCCGCAGGGAAAAATCATCGGTCTGCTCGGTCCCAACGGAAGCGGGAAAACCACACTCCTCAAAATCCTCGCCGGCGTTCTTCAGCCTTCGTCCGGTACTGCCCTCATCGGCGGAATCCAGCCCGGTCCCGTCACAAAAGCCCATACCTCCTACCTCCCAGACCGGTGTACCTTCGATACTGCCATGCGCGTCGATGAATGCGTGAAAATGACCGCGGACTTCTTCGAAGACTTCGATACCGCACGCGCGTACGCTATGCTGGAAGACCTCGCAATCCCCATGCACGCCAAGCTCAAAACCCTCTCCAAAGGTACGCTTGAGAAAGTGCAGCTCATCCTCGCCATGGCGCGTCAGGCGGATCTCTACCTCCTCGATGAACCCATCGGCGGCGTTGATCCCGCATCCCGCGACTATATCCTCCGCACCGTCATCGAAAACCACCGCCCCGGCTCCACCGTCATCATCTCCACCCACCTCATCCATGACGTGGAATCCATCCTCGACGGCTTTGCCTTTGTCGCAGGCGGCGTCATCGTCATGAGCGGCGATACCGAACACGCCCGTCAGCAGCACGGCAAATCCCTCGACGAAATCTTCCGCGACCTCTTCCGCACCGGCGGATATCCCGGAAAGGAGGCATTCTGATGCTCAGAAAACTCTTCAGATACGACTTCAAAGCCATCGCACGTACCCAAGTTCCCGCCCTCTTCGCCCTGCTCTGCATCACCGTCATCGGCTGCCTCAACGCCGGTGTCCTCTGCGTATCCGCTTCCCACGACGCAGGCCTGCTCGCAATGCTGTCCGCAAGCGGATTCGTCCTCACCGTCACCACCTTCGCCGGCATCATCATGGTCATGTCCCTCCTCATCTACGTCCGGTTCTATAAATCCATGGTCACCGCCGAAGCCTATACCACCTTCACCCTGCCCGCAAAACCCTCGCAGATCCTCACCGCAAAATTCCTCTCCGCAATCGTGTGGAACGCCGTCATCATGGCAGCATATATCGCCGCTGTCCTCCTGCTCGCTCTCACCATGGCGGCATGCATCGACAGCACAGGCTTTGCCGAAGTCACCGATGAAATCCGGAAGATCGGCAGAACCCTCGGCATCACCGGAGGCACCGTCATCCTCTTCGTCCTCTCCGCCGCCATCTCGTCCGCATCCCAGATTCTGCAAATTTTCACCGCAATCCTCACCGGCGCATCCCTCGTCAGACGCCATAAAGCCCTCGCCGCCGTCGGCATGATCTTCGTCATCAATTTCGCCGTCAATCTCGCAGGTTCCGCCTTCGGATTCGTGTCCGGCAATGCCCTCGCCACCTCCGCCGCCGCAGTTACCCAGCTCGGTACCACCCTGACCGCCATGCTCCTCCCGCAGACCGTGCTGTATGCCGTCATCGCCGTTGTATGCTGGCTCGTGTGCGTGTGGGTGATGCGGAATAAGGTGAATCTGGAGTGAGGAATGCGGTAAAGATACGCCGCGGGTTCATCGGCAGGTTCATCGCCGTGAGGTTTTCTTTAAATCGGCGGCAGGAGCAAGCCCCTGCCCTACGGTGAAGACCAACGTCCCGTCAACAGAAACAGAGTAAACCCAACCCGCGCCGCAGGCTGAGTTTACCGAGGGAATTGAGTGTCCCGAGCAATAACGGAAGATCGCTCCACAAAACAACTGCACGTTGTCAAAAACTCCCGCCCGGCGGAGCCTTGGGTCCAGGCACTCCTGGTTGCCGAATCGAGAGCCCGGCAACGGAGGGTTCTCGCGCCCGCCGCGCAGGCGTACAAATCAATTCGAAAAGCGGAGCTTTTCTACAATAAATCTCTAACGCGTTAGACAAACCAAACCCGCTGTAAGCGACCTCCGTAGGTCCACAGGATTTGCCAAATCCTTCCATTCCCCGAACGCTTTGTTAAAATTCTTCCCTCCCTCTTGATAAATCACACCTTTTGTTATATAATAGCATCAGAAAATATGTTCGTTATACGAAAGGAACC
>JAFUQY010000085.1 GCA_017472105.1 Clostridia bacterium
GGAATGAGCTTTCTGGAAATCAGCACCGTGGACAGAAACGTCATCACCAGCACTGCCGCGAAAAGAATGTTGTAGTTCATATGTCATTTCCTGTTGTTTTCTGAATTAATGAAGCAATCGCCACGCTGCAAAGCAGACTCCGACTCAATGAAGCCAACTCCACGGTCGTGGGAAATCAAACGCCGCCAGCTTCAAGTGCGCCGGTATGCCCGCAGAGGCTTCCCTGCTTAACCGCGTCTGCGTGCACGCATTTTGCGCTTTTTCATGCATTCGATGATCCGTTCTGCCGCAACTCCGCGGGATGCCTTTACGAGAAGGATGTCGCCCGGCTGAAGTGCCTGAAGGATCATGTCCGCCATGCCCTGCGCGTCACGGGTATCGAGACAAACGAAAACGTTTTCCGCACGGATCCCCTTCTTGATTGCCGCCTCCGCGATGATGTCCGCCATCATGCCGTAGCAGAACAGCTTCTGAACCTGCATCTGCGCCGCGTACTGACCGAGCTGATCGTGCATCAGACGGGAGTATTCGCCGAGCTCCAGCATATCGCCGAGCAGTGCCGCGGGTCTGGTCTCCTTCTTCGCCGCCATGGAAACGAGGACGTCAATCGCCGCTCTCATGGATTCGGGGCTTGCGTTGTAGCAGTCGTCAATAACAGTGATGCCGCCGACTTCGTAGATCTTCTGCCGTCTGTCCGCACCCACAAAGGATTTCAGACCGCGGCGGATCTGGTCGTCCGTCATGCCGAGAATCACGCCGACCGCATATGCAGTCAGGGAGTTGTAAACGTTGTGCTTGCCGAGCGCGGGAACTTCAATGTTCGTCACAGCCTTGTTCGCGTAGATCAGGTCGTACACGATGCCGTCCACTTTCTGACGGATGTTCACCGCACGGTAGTCGCCGGCACGGTTGTAGATCGACATCAGCTTCGGCTTGTTCTCGAGCACTTCATACTGATTGAACAGAAGCGGCTCGTCCGCGTTGAGAAGAAGGATGCCGTCCTCGGGAAGACCAAGGCGGATTTCCATCTTCGCACGGCAGATGTTCTCTCTCGTTCCGAGGGATGCGAGGTGGGAGGTGCCGATGTTGGTGACAATGGCGATGTCGGGCTTCGCGATCTTCGTCATGTATTCGATCTCGCCGAGGTTGCTCATGCCCATTTCCAGAACCACAACCTTGTCGTCCGGTTCAATGGAGAGAAGCGTGAGCGGCATGCCCAGTTCGTTGTTGTAGTTGCCCTGCGTCTTGTGGGTCTTGAACGCCGCGGACGCAACGGCATACACGAATTCCTTCGTTGTGGTCTTGCCGACGGAACCGGTGATCGCGATGAATTTCGCCGTCGTCAGTGTCCGGTAATGCGCCGCGAGAAGACCAATGGACTTGATGGTGTCCTCCACGATCACGGCACAGAAGGGCTTTCCGCTTTCCTTCGCCGCGTCGGGAACATACTGACAGAGGAAACAGGAGGAGCCCGCGTTCACGGAATCCGGAATGAAATCGTTGCCGTTCACGTTTGCACCGGCAATGGCGCAGAAAATTACGCCTTCCCCGGATTCTCTGGAGTCGGTTGCCAGAGCGGTCTGAGGATGGGTTCCGTCCGCGCCGTTGTATGTTTCAAGTCTGCCGCCGGTGATTTCTGCAAGCTCCGCCGGTGTGTAGGATTTCATTTTCAGTTCTACGCTCATGTGTTTCAACCTCCGTCCCTTGTCAAGTGACGTTTTCAGATATCAGTAATTTGTCATTCCGACAGCCGGATTTTTTCATCTGCCGCTTCCCTGACGATTGCTTCCTCATGGAAGGGGTGCTTGCCGTCGGATGTAATTTCATATTTTTCGTGTCCCTCCCCTGCCAGAAGAACCGTGTCTCCCGGGCCCGCGTTCATCACAGCCCAGCGGATTGCCTCACGCCGGTCGGGAATCACCTTCACGGGTGCGTTTTCGCTCACGCCTGCGAGAATGTCCGCAATGATCGCGCCGGGATTTTCGCCTCTCGGATTGTCACCGGTGATTACGGTCATGTCCGCAAGCTCCTGCGCGGTCTTTGCCATCAGAGGACGCTTTGCCTTATCCCGGTCGCCGCCGCATCCGAACAGCACGGTAAGCCGTCCGCCTGCCTCAGTTCTCAGCGCAGTCAGTGCCGCACGGAGGGAATCGGGAGTATGTGCGTAATCGATGTACACGGCGGGAAGACTGCCCTGAACGGAATTCGGAAACCGTACCCGGTTGAGTCTGCCCTCGACGCCGCCGAAATCGCTGAGGGAATCCCGGATAATCACGGGGTCCACACCGAGCTCTGCGGCAGCGGCTGCGCACATCATGGTATTGTAAACGGAGTAGATCCCCGGCATGGGAGCATCGATGCGAAGAACCGCGCCGTGGGATAAGTATATATAATGTACATGTCCGCCGGACTGACGGATCTTCGCGCCGCGTACGTCCATGGTGTTGTCGTTCACGGAACACCGCGTCACGGGCACATCCGGGTACATCGCCGGGAGTTTTTTCATCCATTCGTCGTCCGCGTTGATGACGGCGTGTTTCGCGTGTGCCATCAGTGCGGCTTTCGAGCGGAAGTAGCTTTCCATTTCGTGGTGGTAGTCGAGATGCTCGGGCGAGAGATTGGTGAACAGCGCCATGTCCGGCTCAATCGGAACCAGCTTTTCCATCGCCAGAGCCTGTGAGGATGCCTCGTAAATGATCGTGTCGCATCCGGCTTCCTTCATCTGCAATGCCGCGCCGAAGAAATACTCCGGATCGGGTGTGGTCATGGCCCCGGAGATATCGCTCACGGACGAGCCGCCGTTGTCCCCGAGATCGAGGGTGTCGTCGTTCGCCATGGTGCGCACCGTGGTGACTGCCCCGACCTTATGTCCCGCCGCGCGGAGAATATGCCGCAGGATGAAGGCACAGGATGTCTTTCCGGCGGTTCCGGTCACGGCGATTTTCGTCATCCTGTCGGTGGGACGTCCGGTGAAATTGTACCAGAGCACCGACTCTGCCGCCCGGGTGGACGGTGTGAGGATCAGGTCATCGAACCCGTAGACCTCATGCTCCGCCAGAACTCCGGCAGCACCTCTGTCAAGGGCATCGCGGATGAAATTGTGTCCGTCGAACCGGGAGCCGCGGATGGCGATGAAGAGATCCCCCGGTCTGACACGCCGGGAATCGGAAGCAATGCCGGTAAACGCCAGATCCGGAATCCGGTTCACCTCGATGCCGTCAAAAAGCTGGGATGCGATCATAAATTCCTCCGTGTACTGAATTTGCATTGAACTTCCTCTTTACAAATTCCCACGTTTTCTTTCTTCACTCCGCCTTTTCACACGCGAAGCGTATTTCACTTATCTTCACAGCCGAAGGCTGCTTCACTTTCTTAGTCTGTTCCGTCCATGTGCCGCAGTTCGATTTCAACGATCGTGCCGCGCGCAACTCTTGCTCCTGCCGCCGGGGTTTGGTTCACGACAACTGCCGTCGTACCGTTGGTGGAGCCGGTGAAAATGACGTTCAGACCCGCGCCAATCACGGCGTTGTTTGCGTTGAATGCCGTCATGCCGGTCAGGTCGGGTACGGTTACGGATGCCGCCGGGGTTTCCTCACCCGTGTACAGGATCAGAAGACCTGTGTCACTGGAGATCTTGGAGCCGGCTTCGGGAATCTGAGCGGTAACCGTTGTGCCGTCGCCGATGATTTCATACGTGAAATTGCGCCAGCTCAGGTCGGTTACAGCCGCTTCCACCGTTGCTCCCACGTAGTTGGACAGCGTAACGTCCAGTGCGGCGAGCTCTTCGGTGGTGTACTGGGCTTCCACACCGATGTACGGCAGGACGTAGCCCATGAGATTCGAGATATACGGAGCGGCAACCACGGAACCGTAGACTGCGCTCTTGAGAGGTTTGTCAACAATAATGATGGCGGAAACCTGAGGATCGTCCGCCGGTGCGTATGCCGCAGTGGAACCGACACGGTACGGGGTATTGCCGAATTCGTCCACTTCGTCACGCTTTTCGGAGGTACCGGTCTTCGCTGCCACACGATACCCCTTGACGTATGCATTCTTCGCACCGCCGTCACCCGCAACACCCTCTTCGAGAATCTCGGTGATGGTTTCGCAGACCCCGGTGCTGACAACCTGACGGACCTGTTCGGTTTCGTAGGACTGAATCACGTTGCCGTCGTCGTCCACAATTTCCTTGAGCAGATGGGGCGTAATCAGATACCCGCCGTTTGCCACAGAGGAAATCGCGCGGAGCTGCTGGAGTGCGGTCGTCTTGAAGGTCTGACCGAAGGAATATACCGCGAGGGATACGCCGGAGAAATTCTTGTAAGCGGAGTAAATGCCGCCGACCTCCCCTGGCAGATCCACGCCGGTCTTTGCCGTGTAGCCGAATGCCTGGAAGTATTCGTAGAACTTCGCACGTCCGACGCCTGCGGCAATCTGCATCAGGGTCGGGTTGCAGGACTGCTGGAGACCCACACGGAACGTAACCGCGCCGTGACCGGTGTGCAGGTGACAGCTGATCGGCTTGGACCAGCCTTCCACCATCAGGGAACCGGAGCAGTAGAAGGGAGTTTCGGGAGTGACCACGCCTTCCTCAAATGCCATCGCGGTGGTGATGATCTTGAACGTGGAGCCGGGCTCGTAGGTTTCGGTGATCGCCTTGTTGTTCCACATGCGGTACATCAGCTCGGTGTACTTTTCGGTGTAGTCCTCGGAGCCTTTCGCATATCCGAGCGCATCGAGCTCCGCCTGAGAGTATTCGTCGATGGTGTACGGATCGTTGAGGTCGAAGGACGGGTAGGTTGCCATGGCAAGAACCCCGCCGGTATTCACGTCCATCACGATGCCGGTTACACGGTCGCCCGCGCCGGATTCGAGATAGGTCTTTTTCAGCTGATTTTCCAGCTCATACTGGATGTAGATATCCAGCGTGGTAACGATATTATAGCCGTTTTCCGCTTCGATATAGCGTTCGTATTCAAAGGGCATATCCTGACGTTTTGCATCCTGCGCCAGAATGTAGCGTCCGGATGTGCCTTCGAGCAGGTTGTTGTAGTAGGATTCCAGACCGTAGATGCCCACGCCCTCGGAGTTGGTGAACCCGATCACATGGGAGGCAAGGTCGGATTTCGGATAGTAGCGCTTGGAGGAGGCTTCGAAGTAGACTTCCTTTTTCAGGCTGAACTGCGCGATGAAGGTTTCAATCTTCTCGGCGAGCGACGCGTCCACGTTTTTCTTCACAACTTCGTAGTAGCGTCCGGTCTTTCCGGCTTTTTCGAGGATGGTGCTTTCGTCCACATCAAGATAGCCTGCCAGAACCTCGGCGATCAGCTCGTCAAGCTCCGTGCCGTTATAGTAGATTTCGTATTCGGGATCCGTGTAATCGTAGCGGACGTCGTTTTCGGGATCGCTGTCATCCGCAAGCTCCTCGTTGTCCTTCATCTTCGCGATGATATCCGCCGGCGAGAGGATGACGTTGTACACGGTTTTGTTGGTCGCGAGGATGTTGCCGTTGCGGTCGAGGATGTTGCCGCGCTCGGGTGTGACCTCGGTCTGAATGGTAAGCTGATTGAGGACGATGGACTCATAGTAGTCATGCATCTTGATCTGATAATTTGCCAGACGTCCCACGATCACGCATGCCACCGCGGTGAATATGACGAAGATTGCAATAATCTTCCGGGATGTTTTTCTGTCGGTGCGGTTTCGTACATTCATGGGTTGGATGTGTCCTCTGCTGTTCTGTCGCTGTATGCCGGCGGTCTCTCACCGGAGTATATTCGCCGCCGTGCAAAACTATTCGGGAAAAGCAACGGGCTGAATCACCTTTTCAGTGCAGCCCGATGATGATTTATTTGAATCGTTCGAAGAAATCGCCGAGAGCGGAGAAGATGGACGAGAGCATGACGCCCCCTGTGGTTTCCTCTTCCGGGGTTTCGATCAGCTCGATGCGTTCGCCGTCGGAGAGGGAGATGTACTCTTTCTGTACGTATTCTTCCTTCACCATGCCCAGACGCTGGCTCGCCATGGATTCGATGGTTTTGACGTCGTTCTTGTCATCCAGACGGAGCTCAAGCTGTTCCGCGGTTTCCTCAAGCTCTGCAAGCTGTTTTTCCAGAGCCGCGATTTCGTTCTGTGTCTTGTAGACATCGGAGATGCCCAGCACCAGCGTCATGATCATCACGCTCGCGAGAAGCAGGAGCACGAAGAACATTTTCGGGAAGGGCTTCTTTTCCGCCTGCATTTCCACTGCGGGAGTGATGGGTTCCGGTCTGACGATTGTCGGTTCCGGTGCGGGAGATGCCTTCTGACGGGTGCGCTGGGATGTGCCGGGTTTCGCTGCGGACTGAGCCGGGTTTGTCCGTGTGCCGTATCCGGAAGCTGTGCGGGCAGTCTGTCGGCTGTTCTGCCGGTTGTTCTGCCGCGCGGTCTGCGTACGGACACCGGATTCATGCCGGCTGTAATTTTCACGGAATGCCTGCTCTGCGACGTTTCCGCGGGGATTGTGTTCCCTCTCGGCACGGCGCATCAGCTCCGCTGTGGAAGAAGCCTGCATTCCGTCAACGGCAGATCCGCGGCCGGAAAAGCGATTTTTCATTTTTTCCGCAAGAGCGTAGTTGTTTCCGGTTGTCATGCTGCTTCCTCCTTTATGCGATGATTTGTGATTTCTGCTTTACAGTTTTTCCGCCGTTCTCAGCTTTGCGCTTCTGGAACGGGGATTGACTTCCATTTCCTCATCCGTGGGAAGGATGGGCTTTCTGGACAGGAGCCTGATTTTCGGCTTTCCTCCGCAGGTGCATACCGGGAATTCCGGCGGGCAGGTACATCCTGTCGAGAGTTTCTTGAAGGTCTCCTTGGTGATTCTGTCTTCGAGGGAGTGGAAGGTGATGACCGCCATCCGTCCGCCGGGTCTGAGTCTCGCGCATGCGTCCTCAATTGACGGTGCGATGGCATCCAGTTCCCCGTTGACCTCGATCCGGATTGCCTGAAAGGTGCGGCGCGCGGGATTCTGTGCTTCCTTCATGCGCTGTGCCGCGGGAATTGCCTGCGAGATGATATCCGCAAGCTCCGTGGTGGTTTCAATGGGCTTCTGCTGTCTGACTTCGGCGATGTGCTGTGCGATTCTTCCGGCAAACCGTTCTTCGCCGTAGTCTTTGATGATGCGGCGCAGCTCGTATTCGTCGTAGAAGTTGACCACATCGTACGCGGAGCGGGTTTCCTGCCGGTCCATGCGCATGTCAAGCGGAGCGTCCTTGGAGTAGGAGAATCCGCGGTCACCTTCGTCCAGCTGATGGGAGGAGACGCCGAGGTCCCACATGATGCCGTCGATCTGTTCAATCCCGAGCATGTCAAGCGCGGAGGCGACATTTCGGAAGTTCGATTTCACGATGGTGAACCTGTCGCTGTACGGTTCCAGACGTGCGGTGCATGCGGCAATCGCGTCGTCGTCGCGGTCAAGGCAGATGAGGCGTGAGCCTTCGGGGAGGCGTTTTGCGATTTCAAAGGAATGTCCGCCGCCTCCGGCAGTACAGTCCACGTAAATGCCGCCGCGTTCGGGGTTCAGTGCTTCCATGCACTCCCGCGCCATGACGGACACATGATTGAATTCCATAATTTTCTTTCGTCGTTTGTGTGATTACAGTCCGAGTTCCTGAAGCAGGTCGTTGAAGTTTTCGGGCTCTTCGTCGAGGTTGAGGGCGTTCCAGGTTTCTTCGTCCCAGATTTCGGCGTACTTGCCGCAGCCTACGGTGATGATGCTCTTTTTGATGCCGGCGAAATCCAGCATTTCCTGCGGGAGCTGTACGCGGCCCTGGGAGTCGGGCGTGACTTCGATGGAGTTTGAATAAATATAGCGCGTGATCTGACGGACCTGCGTCTTGGGCAGTTCACTGATTTTTCTGGCGTAATTTTCCCACTCCTCAGCGGAATAAACGGTCAGGCATTTATCGCTTCCGCGAAGAATCGTGACGGTTTCTCCGAACTGTTCCTTGAGTCTGGAAGGGATAATCAGTCTGTTCTTCGCGTCAAGCGAGTGATAATATTTACCTGTCAGCACGACGCACATCTCCTCCCTTTCGCTCATTTTTGTGGGATTTTCCACCCTCGCGTAATATTATAACCCAATCCCGGTAAATAATCAAGAGGTTTGGCTAAAAAATCCGGCGATATTATATTAAAAAGTTCAGTTTTTCATCCATTTCCCGCCATTTCCGCTCTCACCCGACAAGGGTATCCGACAATGTGCGTCACGGTGCGTCAATCCGCGCTTTCCCGACCGTTCCCGCGGACTTCGATTTTTCCAGTATATGTAAATTTTCGCTCTTCCTGAAGCAGGTCTTTGTTCATACTTATGTCATTTTTATGTGCGTATTTTTTAATATCATTGCCATTTTAAATTTACAATTACGGGCGCAAAAAATCCCGCAGACCGTGCTCATTCAGACGCATCCGCGGGAATTTCTGTTATTCAGTTATAGCTTCACGCTTTTGTCAGTTCCGCGAGGATCAGCTTTTCCGTCACAGCAGGGTCAGCCGCACCGCCC
>JAFUQY010000086.1 GCA_017472105.1 Clostridia bacterium
CACGTTCACGCCGAGGATCAGCAGGATGTATCCTGCGATTTTCCCGAAGGTGATGTCGGGCAGGTCAAGGGCATTGAACAGCTTGTAGGTGAAAATCGTCTGTACGGAGCTTGAGATACCGCCGATGATACCCACGATGAACATGAACACAATGTACTGCGGCGTCATCTGCGCGATTTTTCTGAGCATCAGGAAGTTGTATCTGATCACCTGACCGGCGGGCATTTTTTCTTTTTTGTCTTTCTTCTTATCGTTTTCAGCCATTCGGATTCACCTCGCTTTCCGTCTCAGCATAGTTTTCCGCCTGCATCCGGAACATTTCCGCGTACTTGCCGTTCTTCGCCATCATTTCGTCATGACTGCCCGATTCGATGATCTCGCCGCCGTCCATGAGGAAGATGCGGTCGGCAAGAACAGCGGAGGACAGACGGTGCGAAATGAAGATCAGCGTCCGGTCACGACAGGCGTCCAGCATATTTTTGAACATATTGTATTCCGCAATCGGGTCAAGCGCCGAGGAAGGCTCGTCCAGAATGACAAACGGCGAGTTGTTGGTGAATGCACGTGCAAGGGAGACCTTCTGCGCCTCACCAACGGACAGCACCGCGCCTTCATCGTCAAACTCACGGGTCAGCGTGGTGTGGATGCCGTTTTTCAGGCTCATCACCTTGTCGTAGGCACCGCTCTTTTTCAGCGCTTCCGTCACCAGCTCGTCGTCCCCGTCACGGAGCGGTCGGAGCAGTACGTTTTCGGCAACGGACAGGGAGAAAATTTTGAAATCCTGGAACACAACCGTGAACGCATCCCGGTAGGAGTCGCTGTCATATTCGCTGACATTGTGTCCGTCGAGCGTGATTGTGCCGCTGTTCGGTTCATACAGATGCAGAAGCAGCTTCACGAGCGTCGTTTTGCCGGAGCCGTTGTGTCCCACCAGTGCGATTTTTTCGCCGGGCTTCACGGACAGCGAGATGTTTTTCAGCGCATCCGATTCCGCACCGGTGTAACGGAAGGTCACATTGTTCAGTGCAAGCTCGCCGTCACCTGCTTTTCTGCCGTCGGTGAGGTGCTTGATCTTCGGCTCATATTCGAGGAAGAAGCGGTAGTCTTCGATGTACATGGCATGATCGCGGAATTCGGTGAACACGCCTGCCATGCGGGAGAGCTGCCACGCCACGTTTTCCACGGAATTGAAGACAACAAGACAGTCGCCAAGAAGCATCGTTTTCGAGACCAGCGTGCGGAATCCGGCATACAGCATGGCGGTACAGGACGTAATCTGCGCGCCGGAATTGGAGAGAAGATGAAGCATCGTCATCTTAAACCCGTACTTCCGCCACAGTGCGATGTATTCCCGGAGTGCGTCTCCGTATTTTTTGAACATCAGAGACGGCATACCGCCGAGCCGCATTTCCTTGGCGTATTCGTTGAGGTAGAAAATCCGCTGAACATAGCCTTCTCTGCGGTCGAGCTTGCGGCGTTCGTCGCTGCGTTCCTTGTCGGTTTTGTTGCGCTTGTTGCGGATCAGCCCGAACAGAAGCGGAATCAGCCCGAACACGATCAGAAGCGGGTCGATCAGGAACAGCATCACGCTGGTGGAGCTGAGGGAAACCGTTGCCCAGACCAGCTCGTCGATCGTATATACTACATCCATGCACCGTCCGTAGGCGTTGTCCATGGCTTTGACGTATTTGTCATAGAATGCAGGATTTTCGTAGCATTCCAGTTCCACAGCGGCGGCTTTCTGAAACAGTTCCGTTTGCACCCGCTCGACAATTCTCTGACGGTA
>JAFUQY010000087.1 GCA_017472105.1 Clostridia bacterium
GTCATCAGACCCATTTTCCACCAGCTCTTTCCCATGCAGTATCCAAATTCCATGATTTCGTTCCGGTCGGACTGACGTACAATCGAAACATTCCCGATCGGAGTCCCGTCCAGAGTCATGACCCAGTTGTAGTATGCGGGATTCTCGTAGTTTGTGACCCAGTTTTCGAGCAGTGCGCGCGTTTCTGTGGCGGATTTGTGCGGCTGCCACGTGAGAAACCGGGTTACCTCCGCGTCCGTTGCCCAGTTTTCATACATCGCCTGTGCGTCGTCAGCGGTGAACTTCCGCAGAACCAGACGCTCTGTCTGAATTATCTTCGTACCCTTGTGATTCAGCATGATTGACCTTCTTTCCGGATTTTATCTCTCTTTTGATGTATTATAACATATATCCCGCCGGATATCAAATGGATTCGCAGGGAGCAATCCCTTTCTCCATCGTAATCTTCCGCGGGGCAAATCCTGCTGCATCGTAGAACCGCACCGCATCCCCGTTGAACGCCTGCACATCCAGCTCCATGCGGGTGCATCCGTGCGAACGTCCGATTTTCTCCGCCTCCGCGATGAGGATGCTCCCGATTCCGAGCCGGCGGTGCGACTGTGCCACGCAGAGATCGTCCACGTAGATCATGGAAAAATCCTGCATGACCCGGTGATTCCGCACGTGCCGGATCAGGGCAAACAGGAATCCGACAACTGCACCGTCCGCCTCCGCGAGCAGAACCACGCGGTCATCGCGGCTCACGAATTCCTCAAAAACTTCCCGCGGATAGCAGATGTGTCCCTCCCGGAAGAGATCCGGACGTCCGGCACAGTGCAGCTCTGCGATTTCCTGCTGGATCGGGACGGTTTTCTCAAAATCTCCGGCGCATGCCTGTCGTATTGTGATGTTCATCTGTCATTCTCCTTTCTCAGAATATCGAGCGTGTGATGGGACATGCCGATCATATCCTCGCGTCCGCAGATTGAAAAATGGTATTTCAGGTACAGCGCGAAGGTTTCCTCATCCCACGCGTCCACTGTTTTGCGGAAGTAGTTGGTGTACATGTCCGTTCCGATGATTTTCAGACGTTTCAGCGGCAGTGGCGCGGTGATTTCAAAGATTTCCTCCGTTCTCCACAGTACAAACAGATGCTCCGGATCGGAATGACATTTGAATGTCACGGGATCGATCATGCCGCGCTCCATTTCCGGCTTCAGATTGCCGCCGAAGAAGCAGTAGTTGAGCATCGTTGCCTCGTTCATGCAGTATGCCGCCATCAGGATTCCGCCGGGCTTTGTGACGCGTACGGCTTCGGCGAGTGCTTTTTCCTGCTCCTCACGCGTGAAAAGATGGTACATCGGACCGAGCAGGAGGGTGAGATCATACGTATTGTCCGGGATGAACGAGAGATCGGCCGCATTGCCTTCGGTGATCGTCACGTTTTCGCCGGGCTCCGTGTTTTCCCGGAACAGCTCAATGTTGCGCGGGATCAGTTCAACGGCATCCACGGCATACCCACGGCGTGCGTAGTGATGCGAATACCGTCCGCTTGCCGCACCGATTTCAAGAATCCGCCAGCCGGGCGCAAGATAGCTGTCGATTGCGGCAAGAGTGGTGAGAAACTCGACGGAATTGTGGCGGGATGCGAATCTGTCGTGTTCGTTTTTCAGGTTGTAGTAGTTGTTCAGTGCTTCAAACGCTTCCATGGGATAACCTCCGTGAAAATAAAAATCGGCACCGCAGTCGATGAATGACCGGGTGCCGTGAAATACTGTATTTCCGTAAAATTCAGGAAAAAGAGTATGACGAACAGACCCCGGTTCGGATATCATAATCCGCGGGATTCCACACCTTATATGCATTGTGATGATTCATGTTTTTGGTGAATCGTTTCATATCCGGGCTCCTGTTCTTTGAAAAATATGATGAAAGTATAGCACTCTCTGCATAATTTGTCAACCGGGTATTCATCGGGATTCTTCACAAACTTTCCGGCATCGGAGGTGCATGGCAGAAGCAAAGCTGACAAAAAACGGATATGCCGGTGTGACATACCCGTTTATGTTCCGTTTATCGGATGACGATTTCGCTTTCCGCCGTGACAGCTTCGGCGAGTGTGATTACGCCGTTTTCCGCGGTGAACGGTACTGCGTTTCCGTCGATTTCCACGGTTTCGGCAGACAGATCAATTGCCAGCTCACGCACGGTCAGGGAACCGGAGAGAACGGTGAGCTTCGCTGTGCTTTCGGTCATTTCCACGCGGCCCCAGCCGGAATCAAGCGACCAGATGCAGCGGAAATTATCCTGATTTACGATGGGCGCGAAGCCGATTCTCTTCTTTACCATATCAAACCTGAAGCCGGAGAAAATCGGAATCATCGCAAACGACGCCATGCTTCTCGCGTAGTTGGAGCCGCATTCGATTTCGTTCCACGGGTTGCGGTGTTCGCCGTCATAGCGGTCGCGGATCGAACGTACGATCGTCAGACCTTCCTCAATCATGCCCTCGGAGATCATCAGACCCGCCAGCGCGTACTCGAAGCCGTGCATGGTTTCCTGACAGTACGGAATCGGAATTGCGGGTTTCTTCGCGCCGTCCGGGAATGTGCAGATGATCGCACCCGCGTCGTCGTTGACGGAATACAGGCGGAAGGGGTTGTACAGCTCGCGCATGGAGGTGACGAAATTGTTTTTGAACATATTCCGCAGTGCGGTTTTCCGCTGTTCCGGATCGAAAATATCGCCGATGCCGATGATGTTTGCATGCCACTGCGCGAGAAGCTGGTCGATTTCCGAGCCTTCGCCGATCTGATACTTGATCTCGCCCGCTTCGTCGTTCCAGTAGCTCATCGCGTCACCGCAGACCTTGTACGGCTCGAGCACGGACTTGTCGGTCAGATCAACCTTCTGGTGATACCACTTGCCGTTGAACAGGTTTTCGTCCGTCCATGCCTTGCCGGAAGCGAACAGACGGTCGTATTCGTCGGCGGATTCGTCCTCACCGAGGTACCGCGCCATCTCGGATCCGCATTTCAGCGCGCAGAGATAGAAGCCTTCCAGCCACGACGACGGACCGAACAGCTCCATGTCGAGCGTGTGATGCTGACGTCCTTCGAGAACACCGTCACGGTCGCGGTCCCAGCCGTCGAAGTTGTTTTCGTTCCATGCGTATTCGAGAGAAGCCTTGATGCCGTCCCAGTTTTTCTTCAGCCATTCGTCGTTACCGGAGATTTTCCACTCACGGTACGCCTTGATGACGCCGCCCATCTGACCGTCAACGCATGCGCGCCACTGACCGTGCGGTCGGCCGAGCGGGAGCATCATGCGGAACTGCATCCGTCCGTCCCCGTCGCGGTTGTACTTGAAGTCGGTGTCGCGGATGGAGCGTTCGAGCGCGGGGAAGAGGAAGCACATCGCGTACGCGTAGTTCCATACATGGGTGCATGTGCCTTCGCAGGAGCCGCCGTGCTGATTCAATCCTTCCCAGCCGTAGAACTCGCCGTTTTCCAGCCGTAGACAGGTTGCGGTTTTCAGAACGGACATGGTCGCGGATGCCGCTTCGATGACTTCCCCGGGCAGAGTCGACGCGAACAGCTCATCCCGGAACTGTACGGTGTCGCGCCAGAGAAGGTCCCAGTTCGCAAGGCAGTAGGTCGCAGAATCCACGGAATCCTCGAACACGGTCGCGTAGTAATTCTTCCAGCCGACGTCCTTTTCCGCACCGGTTTCATCCTTCTGCTTCCACGGATTCCAGTCGTTGATGCGGTTCGGCTTGTTCCATGTCAGCACGAAGCGGAATTTCAGCGTCTGACCGGGTTCGGCGTATTTCTTGCCGCAGAGGGTGCAGTGGTCGCCGTTTCCGGGAGTTTCGTAGATGCGGTTCGAGAAATCCTGCATCTCGGTCAGGTTGCGCCAGTAGGTTTCGATCGGATCGCTCCAGCCGCCGCGGTACCAGTATTCCTGGAATGTGCCGCCCATGTCGCAGGTAGCAACGGAGATATCGCACAGATCGGGGGAATCCTTGGGACAGTCCGCCTGACCCATCCGGATGCCGCGGAGACGATAACCTTCGAAATAGTTGTTCACACTGCCGCGGTTCGGGTTCTTGACCGCAAAAACGGCGGAGTAGATGATGGGCTTGTCCGTGGTGTTGGTGATCTCAACTTCAAAGAACGCCGCCGGCAGACTCGAATCCCTGTCGTTGAGCGGGATCATCGGGTTGAACGCCGTCAGCTTTGCGTCTCCGGGGAAGTGCTCGTCCGCGAAGGTGATTTCCGCCGTCGGGAATGTGCCTTTGAACGTGTGATGCCGGAAGTGCGGGAAGGATGCCATCGTGCCGCCGGGCATACCGTGACCGTAGTTCATCCCGAGCTGGCCGCTGTAATTCACATTGCAGTCGCCGTTGAGCACGCGGGCATCGATGGTGGTGCCGTCCTCGGTTTCTGCCTTCACCGCGATGTGCGAGCAGCCGTTGATGGAGCCCTTCGCGGCGCGGTTGAAAATCTCCCAGTCCACGAGACGACCGTTGCCGGCAAGTCCGATCGAACCGGAGCCGATGCCGCCGAGCGGAAAGGAGATATAGTCGGTTTTGCGTCCTTCATATGTGGTGCGAATCATATCTGACCTCCGAATGGTGTTTTCTTTCATTATATCAGACAAAAACGGCGATTGCAAGGGTAAAATCTATTGACAGAATCAAAATAATATTCTAAAATTTACAAAAAGCATGTAACGTTTTCGCGTGAAAAGGGGTTATATAGAGCAGAACGACACGGGAGGGATGACAATGCATGAGAAAAAGCGGCCTGCCGAGCTGGTCTGGGACTGCGCAAAGGGTCTGATGTACAAAACGGCGTTTGATGTGCTGAAAAACCGTGCGGATGCCGAGGACGCCGTGATGGATGCCATGGCGAAGATCGTGAAGCACGAGAGAAAATTTTCCGGACTGGAATGTAACAATATGCGGGCACTGGCAGTCATATATACCAGAAACACCGCGATAGACCTGTATAACCGGAACGCAAAGCAGCCGTATCCGGTCGACGAAATCCGCACGGACGGGGAAGAAGCACCCTCGCCGGAGGAAGAAGTTGTCGGAAACGATGCTGCCGCGCGGCTCCTGAAAACCATCGAAGCGATGCCGCCGTCCTACCGGGATGTGCTTCTTCTGGCAGGGAAGTTCGGCATGGGAATATCGGAAATCGCGGAGATTCTGCATCTTGAAAACGGAACGGTGCGCACCAGACTGTCAAGAGCGAGGGCAATCCTCAGAGAAACCATAAAGAATGAAGGTGATCGTGATGCATGAATTCGGGCAGGAACTCAACCGGGCGATGGAAGCCTACGTGAACAGACATTACGGCTCGGACTGCTCCCACGACTGCTCGGAGGAGACTGAGACGAAAATCAGAACTTTATTCAAACAAAAGGAGGACAGAACAATGACGAAAAACAGAAAACGGATGACCCGCTGGATCGGCGTGATTGCGGCATGCGCGGTGCTGATGTGCTCGGCGGTTGTGGTTTATGCGGCAAGCCCGGCGGTGAGGGAGTATCTGAATTCGCTGTTTTTGAAGGAAGACAGCGCTGCGAGACTGAATGAAGTCCCGGACGGATACACCGGTATTTATACCGCGGCGGATCTCGATGCCGTGCGTGAGAATCTCGGCGGAAAGTACATTCTCATGAACGACATCACTCTGACGGAGGATGACTTCGCAGACGGCGGATTTGTGCCGATCGGGAATCAGAATTATCCGTTCACCGGTATTTTCAACGGCAACGGCTATGTCATCCGCGGACTCCGTGTGAACGGGGACTATGATTATGCAGGGCTGTTCGGTTATGTCAAGTGGACGTACGTGAACGAAATCACGGAAGAGTATGATCCCGAAGAACCCGTATATATCGAAGACGGCGGAATTGCGGGTCTGACAAAATCCGTTACCGGTATGGTCAGAAATCTCGGTCTGGCGGACTGCGTGATCGAAATTGCCGGTGTATCTCCCAAGGCAGAAGTCGGCGCCATTGCGGGACACGGCGATTTCATTGTCGGATGCTTCACGGAAAACACGGAGATCACACTCGATCTTTCCGCATATGAAGGCGCTGGAAGCTATGCTGTCGGCGGCGTTGTCGGTGCGGGATACCTCATTGACAGCTGCTGGTCCGATGCCGATGTCCGTGTGATTTCGGATAACACTTCCAATGAAGTCTTGGCGGCGGGTGTTGCGGGACAGTCCTATGCGTGCGTAACCTCCTATTTCAGCGGAACCGTTGACGCCGGAATCGGCGAGGACTGCGGTGTGACCGGGTTGTATGACCTTATCGTTCCCGTAATACTGTCGGATACCATTCTCAATGAAGTGGACAGACGGTATCAGGAGCAGTTCAATGAACCGGGGGATGTCAGAGCCGATTTTGAAATCCAAAGGTTGAAGTCCTTCTATCTCTCTCTTGCGGCATCCAATTTCGACAACGAATTCCGATTCTTCACAGGGGATATTGAGGGGCAGAGGGTGCTTCTTCTCGATCCGGATACCAAGCCGAGAGAACACCGCTTGCTCAGCTCCCTTCTCGAAGTGGTATTCCCGGAGGACTCCTTCAATCAGTTCTGCAAGGAAAACAGCATCAAATGCGGCTACTACTACTGCTACGACCTCCGCGAAACACCCGAATGTACCTTCGAGGGCTTCGACACCGGATCCATCTGGTACATCGCGGACGACGGCATGCCCCGGCTCCGTCTCTTCTCCGGCGGAAGTGCGGGTCTCTATTCCTGATTCCGTGCAGCTGTGCCTTGACTGCATCAAAAATAATTCTACCGTTTGCTCCGGCAGGCGGTAGTTTTTTGTCTTGACAACCGGAACAATCTATGATATACTGATAAAAAGTTCAAATGAACCTCACGGAGGATGCCATGGAATTCTGGATTTTTATTGTCACAGCGGTGCTCGTCATCACAATCGTGCCTTACATCCGTCTCGTCATCAAGCGCATCAGCCTTGCCGTACGTGTGAAGCGCGCCTGCCGGGAGAATCACTTCACCTTCAAGCCGGCGCATCCGTTCTGGCTGCTGGGGCGGAATAACTCCGGTCACTGCGATTTTTACTGCATCTCTGAGAAAGACAGCCGCATGTACTCCGTGAAGCTGTTCGCGTCCCTGTACCGCCTTGTCGATCTGACCTTCTTCGACGACCGAAAATACCGCACCAAACATTACATCGCTCTCGGCGGACGCGGCAGGGGATTTGACGACGGCATTGTGTGGGAAAAGGAATCCCGGATCAAAAAACTCCGTGAAACCGACTGGTACCACGGCATTGAAGACGACTATACCCACCGCTGTGTGCCTGTTCTGCTGGTCAATCCCGTGCCGATGAAGGTTTACCGCTCAAAAATCGTCCCGCTGAAGCAAATTGAGAGAGGGTACGTCTTTGCGAAAAAAGAAGAAACCACCGTGGCAAACACACAGGTTTACGACGGTGACTACATCTACGACGCGTATCTCTTCTCGGCGTCCTCCTTCACCCGCGAACTCGATCACTCCTGCATTTTCTGAAAACACTTGATTTCCCCGGCGGATTGTGGTATCATGGCATCAACAACATTGCAAGGAGGCAGTCATGTCCATTCTGCTTGTCGCTCTGCTGGTTGTCTTGACAACAGAATCAATATGTGATATACTGAAAATGTTCAAATGAACCTTATGGAGGTACCATGGAATTCTGGATTTTTGTTGTCATTGCGGTGCTTGTCATCGCAATCGTGCCGTACATCCGTCTTGCCATCAAGCGGATCA
>JAFUQY010000088.1 GCA_017472105.1 Clostridia bacterium
CCGCAGTCAGCCATAATCCCGGCGGATGGACGCACGCAGCGCCGAATTACAAGCGGATTGTGCGGGAAGGGCTGAACTCCTACCGTGCGCGGATCGAGAATCAGCCGGACGGGCCGTTCAAAGCCGGACTTCTCGCGCTCGTGGACGGGATGAAGAGCTACATTGTCCGCAGTATCGACTACCTGAAGACGGTCGGTGCGCCCACTGAGCTGATTGCTGCGCTGGAAAAGGTGCCGTTTGCGCCGGCTGAGACCTATTACGAGGGACTTGTCGCGTGGAACGTGATCTTCTACTTCGACGGCGCGGACAATCTCGGATGCCTTGACGACGGTCTGATCCATCTCTACCGCGGCGAGGATTACACGGAGATCATCGGCGAGCTGTTTGACAACATTGACGCGGTTGGAACATGGTCGTGCACCGTCGGACAGCAGTACAACGCCATCACCGAGCAGGCTCTCCGCGCGATCAGACACCGCCGCCGTCCCATGCTCGAGCTGATGCTCCGTCCGGATATGCCGGAACATCTGTGGGAAATCGCGATTGAGAACATCCGGTGCGGCTCGTGCAATCCTTCGTTCTACAACGCGGACGGTATTCACAGCATGCTGAAATCCCGCTTCTGCCACATCCCGGACAGTGAGCTTCGGATGTTCTGCGGATGCGGATGCACGGAAACGAACCTGCAAGGCATGACCCGCGCGGGCGGAACCGACGACAACATCCCGCTGGCACTCATCATGGAGCGGTACATGCACGCGCATCTGGCGGAATCGGGTACATTTGAAGAATTTTACGAAGGACTGTGCGCGGAGACGGAGCGGGAAATCGACGCCCAGCTCGAACGGATCGTGGAGCGTTATGACTACATGGCGAAGTACCTGCCGAACCCGATCCGCACGCTGTTCACCGACGACTGCATCGAAAAGGGGAAGGACTTCAACGCCGGCGGCGCGCGCTACACGTGGACACAGTCCTCCGACAGCGGGCTCATCAACACCGTGGACTCCCTCCTTGCGATCCGCGAGCTGGTTTACCGGAAGAAGCTGTTCACAGCGGAAGAATTCCTCGCGAAGCTGACGGCGGAGGATGAGGTGTTCTACCGGCTTCTCAGGCAGTGCCCGTGCTTCGGAACGGACAACGAGGACGCCGACGAGCTTGCCGCAGACTACGCGAAGCGGGTGTACAGCGTCTACCGGAACAAGCCGCCGAAGAGCTTCATCGACGCGTACATCCTCACCGAGCACCAGTTTCAGCGCTACGAAGGCGAGGGTCTCCGTGTCGGCGCAACTCCCGATGGACGGAAGAAGGGTGAGCCCACCTGTGACTCCATCGCCGCGATCCGCGGAAAAGCCGTCGACGGACCGACCGCGATGCTGAAAAGTGCGGCGAGACTGCCCCAGCATCTGGCGGACGGCATCTCCGTGCTGAACCTGACGCTCTCAAAGAATTTCGTGGCAGAAACGCTGAAATCGCTCGTGCTGTCGTATTTTGCGATGGGCGGCATTCAGGTGCAGGTCACTTGTACGTCGATCGACGAGCTGAAAGATGCCATGGTGAATCCCGATAAACACCGCGATCTGATCGTGCGCGTGGGCGGGTATTCTGAGTATTTCGTGAACCTGACTCCGGCACTGCGCCAGACCGTTCTCGAGCGCAACATCCACGAGCTCGGGGAAGAATAAACGAGAAAACCTCCTTTGCAGAAATCACACTGCATTGGAGGTTTTGTGTGTTATACGGTTAATGCGTCGCCGGGGCTTCATCGGAAACCTGCGCCCAGATTTCGCCGACAGCGGTGTAAAAATCCGGGTACGCATCTGTGTTCAGCCGATACGGTGCGGAATACCAACGCTGATCTTCGTTAAGCTCCCGCCGGAATACCATCAGCTGCTGTTTGTCAGGGTACAATACCACGGTACTGTTGTTGGAGAGCGTGAAGGTAACGGTGTACCAGCTGCCTCCATAGATGTGCTCCGGTTCGTACCGTTCTGCTGTGAGATCGGTTTCGGTCAGCATTGAGACGAGCCGGAACGTGTCGGTATCTGACAGTGTCACTGGAGTTGCATCGGAAATGGTACTTTCAACGTTCAGAATCACATCGGTGACGGTGTTTTCCGGATTTCCGGACATGAATGCAAGCAGATCGTCGAAACTGCGGATATCGTCAGCGTCATCGGGAACGGTACTGCCGCAGGAAACCAACAGGACGGCAAGTGCAAGAAAGAGAAGTTTCACCATCATTCCGCGTCCTTGAACTTGTTCACGCCGAAGATGCCGCAGAGGATGAGGGCAAATGCGAGGGCTGTGACCCATGTGAATCTGTCGTCCATGATGATGACGCCTGCGAGGACGGATACGACGGTGGAGAGATTGCCAAAGATGGTGGATCGCGCCACGGGGAGCTTCGCGAGGGAATAATTTGCGAGGAAGTACGCGAGAACGGACGATCCGATGCCGAGATATGC
>JAFUQY010000089.1 GCA_017472105.1 Clostridia bacterium
CTGAACATGGGATGCGGTATTCTTTGACATAATGCTTGCTCCTTTGTGCTGAATTGATATCATTTTGATATCAAACTTATATTATAGCACATGTGGGATATTCTGTCAAGGCGTATTCTCCCGATCCGGGATATTACCCAAATCATGTGCATAAAACGGGCGAAAATTTATCAGGTACCTTCACAAAAATCATCAGGTACCTTATTGACATCGCATCAAACCTGTGTTATAATACCGTCAGGTACCTTACAAAAACTGCAAAGGAGGAACCATGCCCACTCTTGAGGAAGAAATTCTCGGCAAGCTGCGCAGACTCAATGCCATGTCACGCAGACACCCGAAGCAGAACGATTCCGAACTGCCGCCTCCGCCGGAAGGAGACGCACCGCCGCCCGAGCCGGAGAAGAAGAACCACGGCCGCGGAAGACTGGTGGCACTCCTGATGGACAATGGACCCATGGCGCAGTCCCAGCTTGCGGCAAGCCTCGGCATCCGTCCGCAGTCACTGTCGGAGCTGATCGGCAAGGTCGAAGCGGACGGGATGGTAACGCGCCGTCAGTCCGAGGAAGACAAGCGGCAGACCATTGTATCCCTCACCGAAAAGGGAAGAGCAAATGTGGAGACCTTCCGCGCGGCGCATAAAAAGCACGCTGAGGAGTTTCTCGCACCGCTCACTGAAGAAGAAAAACAGCAGTTTTCCGATCTGCTGAAAAAACTCATCGACGCTCGGAAAGAGCAGGAAGATTAAGGAGGTAATAGTATGGGACCTGGAGGACACGGAGGACCACCCGGAGGACATGGCGGACCGGAAATGTTCATGGGCAAAAGAGAGAGAATGATGCAGGCTCTCAAGGAACCCAAGCCCGAATCCATCCGCGAAGTACCCGGTTATCTGTACCGGCTGATTACGAAATTCTTCTACCGTTTATTCTACATATTCAGGATCGTATGGGAAACCAAGCCCTGGATTCTGTTCTTCATGGTGTTCATGGCACTGTGGAACGGCGTGACTCCCGTCATCAGCTCGTTCATCGGCGCGGAACTGCTCAACTCCCTCGCGGCGGCGTATGTGGCTGCGACAACGGGGCTGGAAAACCAGTTCGACAACGTCGTCAAGCTCCTGATTATCCGGTTCTCCTACAACTTCATCACCGGAGTTGTATCGAGAATCAGCCATATTCTCAACAACATTGCCAGCGAGCTGGTTGTCAACCACGTCAACCTCAAGATCATGTACAAATCCCGTGAGGTCGACCTCGCCAGCTTCGATTTGCCCGACTTCTACGAAAAATTCGAAGACGCGAAGCGTGAAGCCGGCAACCGCCCCATTCAGATTCTCAACAACAACTTCACCATCATCAGTACCGTCATCAGCATGCTGTCCTATGTGGTGATTCTCGGTGCGATCAGTCCGTGGGCGCCGCTGATTATCGTGGCAATGAGCGTTCCGACGGCGATCATCAATTTCTCCTACCGGAAGAAGAACTTCCATTACGTCCGCTGGCACTCCAAGGAACGCCGGCAGATGAACTACTATTCCGGACTGATGACCAACAAGGACATGGTCAAGGAAATCCGCATTTTCAACCTCTCCGACCTCTTTATCGGACGGTATCAGGAGACGTTCCTGCGGTATTTCGGCGGTCTGAAGCGGCTGTTCGTGGGCGAAGGTCTGTGGAACATCTGCCTCACCGTCATCACAACGACCGTCAACTGCCTGCTGTTCCTGCACATTGCATGGGGCGTTGCACAGGGACGGTATGAGGTCGGTGACTACTCGCTCTACACGGGTGCACTGAGCCATATCGCCAGCGGCATCGGCACCATCATCAGCACGACCGCATCCATTTACGAAGGCACGCTGTTCATCGACAACCTCATCGCGTTCATGAACGAAAAGCGCACCATCGTACCCGCACTCAAGGAGCCCAGACGCGTCAAGCATCACGAGGGTCACACCATTGTGTTCGAAAACGTGTCCTTCTCCTACCCGGGAACGGACCGCAAGGTTATCAACAACGTCAATCTCACGCTCGATCCCGGTGACACCTGCGTTCTTGTAGGTCTCAACGGTGCCGGCAAGACGACGCTTATCAAGCTGCTGACCAGACTGTACGACCCGACCGAGGGACGGATTCTGCTCGACGGCTACGATATCAGGGAATACGCCGTGGAGGATCTGTACTCCATGTTCGGCATCATCTTCCAGGACTTCGGCAAGTACGCGGTCAACGTCCGTGAGAACATCCAGTTCGGTCAGATCGAGCGCGAAACGGTTGAAGAGGAAATCATGGAAGCGGCACAGCAATCCTCGGCGGATATCTTCATCAACGACCTGCCCGACAAGTACGACACGCCGCTGATGCGAATCTTCGAGGACAACGGCATCGAGCTGTCCATCGGTCAGTGGCAGAAGCTGTCCATTGCCCGCGCGTTCTACTCCGACTCCGACGTCATCATCCTTGACGAACCGACCGCGAGCCTTGATGCGATCGCAGAGCAGGAAATCTACAACCAGTTTGATAAGCTGAGAAAAGACAAAACCACCATTTTCGTATCCCACAGACTGTCCAGCGCAACGGTTGCGAACAAGATTGTCGTGCTCGAGCACGGTGCCGTCATCGAAATCGGCGACCACAGCGAGCTGATGAAGAAGAAGGGTCTGTACTATGAGCTCTTCACGACACAGGCAAAGCGGTATCTGACCACCATCGACGGTGAATCCGCGGAACAGTTCATGGCGGAAGGCGGCGTCCTGCTGAAATCCGGTGAAGATCAGCCCGACGGTGAACACCACGGTCATCACGGACACCACGGCAGACCGCCGTTCGGTGAGGGAAGACCTCCGAAGCACGGCGAGAGACCTCCGTTCGGTGAAGGAAGACCCCCGAGACCGCCGATGAACGGTGAATTCCCGGGAAAACCTCCGGAACGTCAGGAAAACGGCAAACCCGCAGTACCCGCCGCGGATAAAAAAGAATAAAACAGGAAAAAAGGGTTTGGATCCCATTTGAAAGGATCGCAAGCCCTTTTTTATAACTATATTGAGTATTTAACACACCATCTGTTCGGATTATCAGAAATATATTTTCTGGCTGCATACAATTCAGAAGTATTTCGAATGACATGCTCATAATAGCTGCTTTGCCATAAATGCCCGGAAGATACGTTACGAGCATTACACAAATCACGCCATTGTTTGGTGATTATGGATTTATAAGCACCCATGACCTGAAACAACGTAGGCTCCGAATAATCATCTGTCCGTGCTTGAATTGTGAATCTTTGCGTAGGGTCGACCCTTGCGGTTGACCGCGACTCAGGTATAATCAGAACACAATGGATATGATCCGGCATGATTATCCAGCAATCGAATATTACCTGATACCGTTCGGCGATGAGAGGGAATGTTTGGTGACAGATATATCCTAATTCCGAAAATTTTATCCGCGGTTGACCGCAAGGGTCAACCCTACATAAGGTGGAGAGTATCTGTTCTCTGTTTGAAGTGCAGAGCGTAATGAAGTAAACACCTGATTTATAATCGTAGTTCTTTAAACGGGGGTGTTTTCTTTCCGGTAGTTCTTTTTTCACTGCCATCATTTCACCAGCCGCAGGCGTTCCATGTTCACGAAATGGAACCGGTCTGCGTCGCGGGTGAAGCGGAATGTCATGCGGGTGATTTCCGTTTCGGGAAGCTCACCGAAGAGTGCCTCGTATCTGTCCCAGCCGTAGCCGATGTGTTCGATCTTCTTCAGCGGGAGCACGGTGTCGCCGTCAGCGGTCGTGAGAATCAGCTCAGCCGTCATCGAACCGGTGTTGTACAGATTCACGCGCAGTCCCTTGAATTTCTGCAGATCGAGTCTGCCGTAGGGGTAGGACTTCACATAGCACCCGAAGGTCTTTTCGTCATCCTCGGAGCATACACGGATACTGCCGTCGGTCTGGCACTTGAACGCGGTGTCACAGCAGACCTCGGAGCCGGGCAGCGGATGGAAAACGGGATGGAAGAACAGATCGAGAATATCGCCGCGGAGTCTCGATGCCCAGCGGGAATTGACGGAGGTGTCATACCACGGTTTCTGCTCGATGCTGATGTAAGTCTCCCTGTCCGTGAAGAACGGCGCGACGGGGTATTCGCCGCAGAACAGATTGCACTTGACGTCGAGGGACTGAACGGCGTATGCCGCGTGCTTCGGTTCGGCGATGGCGTCGCTGTGCAGGATGAGTACGTTTTCGCCTTCGATTTCATACTCAGCCGGGAGATAGATGCCGTCGTCCCCTGCAATGTAGAGTCCGTGTGCCGCGCCGTTGATTTTCAGTGCTCCGCATGTGCCGGCGAACGTCAGACGGAGGGTATCGCCGTCCTGCTTCACATCGGAAAGATGAGCAGACGACTTCATGCCGTCATCCCCGTACACATTCGTCAGCGCGAGACGTGCCATGCGGTATCCGACCTCGTACTTGTTCGCGGGATGGATTGGGTGATTGCCCTGATGATAGCTCCACGTGGGTTCGAGATCCGTGATGGGTGCATACGCGAACTTGTCCGGGGATTCGAGCGCGGTTTCGATAAAGGCGTCGTTGAGGTAGCCGACGTTGCACTCACCGGAAGAACCGTACGTCCACGGATAGATCAGGGACGAGATCATCATGAAATCATCCGGATATGCCGCGAACAGACGACGGTACATTTTATGATAGAAGCGCAGGTAGTCGGCGTACATTCTGTGCCAGTACTGACCGCCGCATTCGTTTTCGCCCTGATACCAGATTACGCCGCGCACCTTCACGCCTTCCAGCGGAGCGATTTTTACATTATACTGCGAGCATGTCTGCTGGAAATTGCCGCCGCCGCGCGTGTTCCATGTCTCAGGCACGGGATAATTGCCGAGCTTCTTCATCCGTTCCACGAGTGCGGCGTCCTTGTCCAGCTCCTCCAGCTTGAACCACGAGGGCATCGATGTGCCGCCCCATGTCGCGTTCAGAAATCCCACGGGAACATCGGCGTTTCTGTTGAGAAAGTCGTACAGATCGCTC
>JAFUQY010000090.1 GCA_017472105.1 Clostridia bacterium
CCAGCACAGCACCAGAATCCGGTCCTCTTCCATCGCCGACAGGGATTTGACCACATACCGCTGACCGTAGGAGTTTTCCACATCCGGCACATCTGCAATCTCTCCCGTTGTCCGGTTCAGCCGGATCAGTTTGTGTCCGCCGTCGTACGGTTCGGCAAAAACGGCATAGGTTTCGGTCACACACATGAATTCCGCCGCAATGTCCGCATCATATTCCGCCGTAAGGGTTCCGTCCATGGCGTATTCCCGGTATTTTCCGCCGCCGAGAACGCAGATGCCGTTTTTGTCAGCTGTGATCAGTTTCACCGGCACCTCCGCGAATACGGTCGTTTCACCGGCGTGGGTGGACGTGATTCGGTCTTCATATGCCGTATAAATCACACCGCTGAAGTAAGCTGTATCGCAGATCTGCGCAGAGCTTTCATCGGGTGTGTCTTCCGTGATTTCCGTCAGCGTGATTGTCCCGGGCGCCATGGTTTCGGCATTTTCCACGGGTGCATTTTCGTTCGACCGGCACGATGTCAGTATCATGACTGCCAGCAGCAACAATATTGTGATTTTCATGCTCGCTCCTTATCTGAAAAGAGGAGCCATGATGCACTGACTCCACATTTTCGTTCATTCCGTATTTTCCATCATTTCACTGCCGTTTTGTCCCATGCCGCATGCATCACCACGGCAGGAACAGCGGATTTCCCGTTTACTGTATTATACCATGCATAGACCACTTGTGTCAAGTGTAGTTTGTTTAAATTGGTAGAATGCACGAAATATACAGCAAATCCCGTTGACATTCCCGCGCAAATCCTGTATAATTTACATAAAATACACAACACACATGAGGTAACTATGAACAGAATACTGGCCGCGGACAAGGGTACCGCTTATCTGCCGATTGTAGTCGGAACGGATGCTCCTCAGGAAATCCAAACAGCCGCCCGGGATCTTTCCCACATTTTATGGCGCATGACCGGTGCGAAATTCTCCATCACGGACAGCTGTGACGCGCCTTCCATTCACTTTTCCGTCGATCCCTCGCTCGAAGAAGAACAGTTCGCAATCCGGAGCTGTGCCGAAACGGGTCTGAAAATCAGCGGCGGTTCCGGTCAGGGCGTCATGTACGGTATCTATGCCCTGCTGGAGGATCTTCTCGGCGTCCAGTTCTATTCCCATGATGTGACGAAAATCCCCAAGCGGGAAACGCTCGAATTCGATGCCATCGATTACACGGACAAGCCCGCGCTCGAGCACCGTCAGCTGGATTATGCCCCGCTCGTCAGACCGGAATGGAGTGCAAGAAACCGCCTCAACGGTGCGGGTCCCGATCGCTGGTACGGCGGCATCCGTCACGGCTACGCGCTGTATGTCCACACCTTCAATCATCTGTGCAGTCCCGATGTATATTTCGACGAGCATCCGGAGTATTTCTCCATGATAAACGGCGAGCGGATCCGGAATCAGACCCAGCTCTGTCTGACGAATCCGGATGTGCTGAAGATCGTTGTGGAAAATGTGAAAAAAGCACTCCGCGCCAATCCGTCCGCGAGAATCGTCTCCGTTTCACAGAATGACTGGCGGAATGCCTGCGAATGCCCGGAATGCGCGAAGATCGATGCCGAAAACGGAAGCCAGTCCGGCACGATGATTACCTTTGTCAACAAGGTTGCGGAGGCGATTGAAGAAGAATTCCCCGATGTCGTTGTGGATACGCTGGCTTACATGTACACCCGCAGACCGCCGAAGCTGGTGAAGCCGCGTCACAATGTCTGCGTCCGTCTCTGCTCCATTGAATGCTGTTTTGCCCATCCTCTGGAAACCTGCCGCGAAGTCACCTGCGGATTCAAGCTCAGGGCAAAACCCACGGATACCAGTTTTCAGGAGGATCTGATCGGCTGGGGCAGAATCTGTGACCGCATCTACATCTGGGACTACGTGACCAACTACCGGTACTTCTGGCTTCCCTTCCCGAATTTTCAGGTGCTCGGGCCGAATATGCGGTTCTTCGTGAAAAACGGCGTCCGCGGCGTCTATGAGGAAGGCAACTATCAGTCCGTCAGCCCGGATATGACCGAGATGCGCACATGGCTTCTTGCCAAGCTGCTGTGGAATCCCGATTTTGACGTGGAGGCCGGCATTCTTGAATTCACGGAAGCTGTCTACGGTCCCGCGGCGGCTGAAATCCGTGAGTATATCGCGCATATGCAGAAACGGCTTCTCGACGGCGGCATCCACTTCGGAATTTTCGAGCATCCGGACACGCCCTACATCGACGAGCCCACCATCACGAAAGCAAAAGAGATCCTTGCGAAAGCGCAGGCAAAGAATCTGACCCTGTCCCAGCGGATTTACGTGGAAAAAGTGGCGTTTTCGCTGGAATTCACGGAAATCGCACGCGATATCTACAACGAAACCGTGGATCCCGAGCGCATTGACGCCATGTACGATACTGCCCGCACCCTCGGCATCACCAGCATGGCGGAAGGCTGGCATATGGATATCGCACGCCACGATCTGCTGGACGGAAAGCTCTTCAAGGAAAGAACCCGCTGACCCGCGCTCCAATCCCATGACGCATCAGAAACGCTCTGCCATCACGCATCCTGTTCCGCACTCATAAAAAAATCCGTGCAGCAAAGTAAAATCGGTAAACGAAATTACTCTGCCGCACGGTTTTTCTTTGGTTCAAATCAGCCGCATGTTTTTCCGGGATGCCATCTCCGTCAGCCGGATTACGCCTCATTCAGCAGTACCTGACGGTTGGTGCCGTAGAAGATATCCTCCTTACCGGAAATCATCCGGCAGAATTCTTCAAATCGCTCCCAGTCACCGTGGATGTCAAACTCATACGCATGTCCCCAGATGTAGTAAATCTGCGGCTTGTCGGGCTTGAGACGGATGAACTCCTCGCCGAGCGCAAACAGTTTGTCCCATTCCACATGATGGTACACGGTGGGATTGAAAATATGCAGGTTGGTCTGCAGATCGAAATTGTGAGTGGACGTCGTGGTGCGGGCATATTTCACGCCGGTATGGTTACGGATCAGTTCAGCAACGTGTTCGTTCATCACATGGGTGCCGCCGGGATATGCCATGCCCACCACTTCGTATCCGGCAAGCTCCGCCAAAGCAATGCGGTCTTCCTCAACCTGACGGATCACTTCCTCATCGGACAGCTGGGACAGTGCGGGATGGGTCAGGGTATGCACCGCAATCTCATGTCCCCTGTAAATCTCACGCACTTCGCAGGGTCGCGGCTTCACATGTGCCACGGTGACATCCTCGCGAATCAGTGAACCGGGCTTTCCCAGAAGACCTGAGTTCAAGTTAAAGGTGCATTTCAGACCATACTTGTCCAGCATCCGGATGAGCCGCTGGTCCTGAGTCACGCCGTCGTCATAGCTGAAGGTTACCGCTTTCATTTTTCCCTGAAACATTTGTCATACCTCTCAATCTTCCTCAAGTTCCGCGAGAATCGCCTGCCGCACCTTTTCCGCGCTGTCTTCCACGGAGTCCTCGCTCAGTTCCACGATATAGTCCGCGTGCATTTCGTACAGCGGTGCGCGTTCGGCGTAAAGATCGCGGAGCGTGTAGCCATCCCTGAGCACGACACCACGCTTTTTCAGGTCTCCGAGACGCCGTTCCACCTCTTCATACGGGATTTTCAGGTACACAACGATGCCGTTTTCCTTCATTTTTTCGATCACGCCGCCCCGGTAGATGGCACTGCCGCCGGTCGCAATCACGCATCGCTGAACCTTGATGGAGCCGTTGACCCGTGCCTCCAGATCGAGAAAGCCTTCGTTTCCGAGCTCTTCGATCAGCTCGGGCAGAAGTTTTCCCGACATTGCCACGATGATGCTGTCGCTGTCGATATATCCGTAATGTATCTTTTTGGCAAGCAGGATTCCGAGCGTGCTTTTGCCCGAACCCGGCATGCCGACGAGAATGATGTTTTTCATGTCCGATCCCCCTGTTCTTCTCTGATTATATCACGTCATCCGGGTCTTGTCAATCCGTCGGGATCACTCCGCTCCTGACAGACTGTAAAAAGCCCGCAGGTGCAACGCCCGTGGAATGCTGCAAGCCCGAAGCCGAAGCGGAAAAGTCACGGCATCAGGGTGCTCATCTGCCGCGCGCTGGGATACACGCCCTTCTTCCGCGCGCTCAGGAACATGCTGAACGAGCCCACCGACGCCGATGGGGAAAATGCGCTCCGGCATCTGAATCCCTCAATAACAGAACAAAGCTCCGTTTTCCGGCGGAGTTTTTCTGTTTTATCGGGTCAGAGATGCCAGATCACCTCCGCCGTACCGTCCGCTTCCACTGTGATCCGATGCATCAGAAGCCGGCACACTTCCCGTCTTTCTTCATACTCCGCATCCTGCCAACCGTCGGCAAGATCGCATGCACGGATCAGTTCATACGCGTTCTCTTCCGTCAGGCGGATTTTCTCCTCTGTTTCGGCAGACTGTGCGGCGAGGCTCCGTGCTCTTTCGTTCAGCAGAGTGAGCATTTCCCCGTCAAGCCCGTCCCGCAGTGCAAGATCCGCAAGCCGGTTCTGCGATTCCTTCAGTTCGGCAAGCCGGTTTTTCAGCCGGTTCAGCTCCGCGGAGTCCCCGCACGGTATCCGGCAGTCGGAAAACTCAGCCAGCTTCTCGCCGATCACGGTGACGGCAAGGGATTCGAGGCTCTCCGCATACAGAACCTCATCCGTTCCGGGACAGACGCCGTCATTTTTTCCCGGACATCGGAAATACCGCGTCTGTGTGCCGTCCTTTCGTTTTCCGCCGCGGATCACGGACATCGTTCTTCCGCATATCCCGCAGACGAGCATTCCGCCGAGCCAGCTTGTGCCGTTTCCTGCGGACTTTCCGAACCGGCGGTTGTTGTCGAGCTTTTCCCGGCATCTCAGCCACAGCTCCGACGGAATCACGCCCTCGTGCCGCATCACGACAATTTTCCGCGCGCCGTCCCCGGACTGACCGTACATCTGCACGCCGTGAATCCCGTCAAATTCCGCCGCTTCACCGACAATTTTCACGCCTTCTTTCATGAAATACGCCCGGATCCGGCTGTCCGCACGCACATACACGGGATTTTTCAGAATCGCCGACAGCTTTCCCGTGCTCCAGTTTCCCTCCGGCGGCAGAATTCCCTGTCCGGTCAGATGCTTCATCAGTCTGCGCAGCGTCATCCCGCTCTGTCCGTAGGCTTCAAAAATCAGTCTGACCTGTGCGATTTCCTCCGTCGGGGCGAGCATTTTCGTCGGGATCCCGCTGACGGAGGTTTCGGTGAGAGCAAAGCCGTATGGTGCACGTCCGCCCATGAACAGACCGAGCTCGCTCCGGTGTGCGTATGCCTGCGTGACCCGGCTGATGATGCTCTGCCGCTCGAATTCCGCGAACACCATCAGCAGCTTGACGATCATCTCGCCGTACGGACTGGAGGTATCGAAGGATTCCTGCGAGCTGACGAACGCGACGCCGTGCCGCTTCAGCGTTTCCAGAATCCCGACGAAATCCGACAGACTGCGGCTGATCCGGTCAAGGCGGTACACGATGATTTTGCCGATTTCCCCGGTTTCGATCCGGCGCATCATCTCCTGAAATCCGTCGCGATCCGTATCACCGCCCGAGAAGCCGTTGTCAACGAACGTCAGGACGGGTTCCGTCTTCTCATCCGGCTTGAGCATTGCGCGGCAGTATTCCAGCTGAGTTTCGCAGGAGACGGAATTCTCCCGCTCGACGGATTTCCGTGCGTACAGTGCGACCGCCATCCGTTATTTCCGTCCGTGAAGCAGAATCCGCGCGAGATTTGCAGCGATCCTGCGCTCTGCTTCTTCCCGGGTTTCGTGCTTCTCCCTGTCCGCGCGGACTGTATGCCTGACGCGGTGCGTGCGGTGTCTGATATCTGTATATTTCTCCGTCATGCCGTCACCTCCGTCACGATTGTATGCATTCGGCGCGGGATTCATTCTGCCGGGATATGCAGAAATTTTCGGCGATGCATGACGCAATCCCGATTGACACGGGTTGGACGGTGTGCTATAATGGGGTCAGGAACACATATCATCTGACATTTTTGAGGTGAACGGCTATGCTGACTGTATGGAAATCGTTCAGGCAATCGCTGATTGACATTTACAGCGTCAGAGACGAGGATGGCAAGGGACGCCTGATTTCCCTCGGCTCCTCGATGATTACCGCATTTTACAACGTCTTCATCACGGGCATTTTCTACACCGGTTTTCTGTCGATGTACGACATTTCGATCACCGGCGTGGGCATCGTGACGTTCATTCCCTACATCGCCAACTGCTTCAGCGTGTTCTCTCCCCGGGTTCTTGGGCGATTCAAAAAGCGGAAGTGGATTCTGCTCGCGGCGAAGGTCTATTTCTACGCCATGTACATCATCGCAACCACGCTCATGCCGCAGTTCGTCACCGATCCCGACGGGCGGCTGAAATGGTTCATCATTCTGCTCTTCCTTGCCTATGCGGTCTACGCGCTGTTCAGTCCCGGGCTGACGACGTGGTTCTACCGGTTCTATCCGCAGGAAAGCGAGCGGCGGACGAGATACATCGCATACAATCAGACGTTTTCTTCGATTCTGTCGAGCATCATGCTCCTTGTCAGCAGTGTTCTCACGGACGCCGTGGAAGGCAGCGCGATGCAGGATCAGCTCATCCTCGGATTCCGGTATTTTGCATTCGTACTGGTGCTTGTGGATGTCGCGATGCAGGCGATGGCGAAGGAATATCCCTATGCGGAAGCACCGAAGCTGCGGCTGGACAAGGTTTTCACGATCCCGTTCCGCTACGGCAAGTTCATGCTGTGCATGGTCGTCATGTTCGCGTGGAACTACATCGGCAACCTCAACAACGGGCTGTGGAA
>JAFUQY010000091.1 GCA_017472105.1 Clostridia bacterium
CGTATCCCCATTTCACCCTCGATCAGCTCAAGGGAACGCTCCGCGTACTTCTGCCCATTCCGACGCTCATCGCCATTCCCACGACCGCCGGCACCGGAAGTGAAGTCACTGTAACCGCGGTTATTACCGACAGCGAAAAGCACCACAAATATACGATGAACAGCTTTTCCCTCATTCCCAACGCCGCTGTGCTCGATCCCGAGGTGACCTACTCTCTGCCGCCCCATCTCACCGCATCGACCGGGATGGACGCGCTGACCCACGCAGTTGAGGCTTACATCGGCGGCTCCACATCGCAGGAAACCCGTCAGAAGGCACTCGAAGCCACGCACCTGATCTTCGGCAGCATCGAAACCGCATATGCGGAACCGACGAACCGCAAAGCGAGAGCGAACATGCTCCGTGCGGCATATCTTGCGGGCATCGCGTTCTCCAAATCCTACGTCGGATACGTTCACGCGGTCGCGCATTCCCTCGGCGGACAGTACAACATCCCTCACGGACTGGCAAATTCCGTGCTCCTGCCCATCGTGCTCGAGGACTACGGCGTCGCGATCCATCATCAGCTCCACAATCTCGCCATCGTCGCGGGTGTGGCATCCAAATCCGAACCTCACGCCGTCGCGGCAGGGAAGTTTATCAAGGCGATCCGCGATATGAACCGCCGCATGGGCATTCCCGAAACCCTTCCCGGCATTCTCGAAGGGGATATCCCCGAAATGGCGCGTCATGCGGACAAGGAGGCAAATCCGCTCTATCCCGTGCCCGTCCTCATGAACGCAAAGGAGCTGGAAAAGTTCTACTACAAGGTCGCGGACTGGAACAACTGAACCAAAGAAAAATGACTGATCGTAACAAATCAGCCATTTTTTGTTTGGATCAGATTTCTTTCAGACGTTCTTCCGCGAGCTTTCGGGTCTGTGAGTCAGAGTCGTGCAGAAGGTCTTCCGCGATACGAGCCGACAGCTTGTCGTATTTACGCAGAATCTCCGCCGCCTTTCTCCGGCAGTTCGGGCAGTGCGTGTCGTAAATCAACTCAACCAAGTGACTGTACGCATGCGGATCCTGCGGCTCGTCGTACATGCGGCTGTTCGTCAGCTGAAACGCGGTGTGATGACGGAGTCCGTACCGATCCTCGGGCAGACTGTGCAGAAGATCGGCCAGCGCGGCGTCGCTTTCTTCGGAGTAGGTATAGTTGTTCACCCAGTGCTCGATGGCATGAGCAGTCAGCGCTTCACGCTTCGCCTCATCCGGTTCTGTTTTCGCTTTGGCGAGCAGTTCATCCCGGTACGCGCGAACTGCCTGACTACGAAGCCGTGACACCGCACGCTGGAGATTCATCGCGGTGAGGTATCCGGGATACCCGAGCCCGAGATTGCATTCAAACTCCCGTGCCATCGAGATGATCTCGTCCGGTTCTCCCGGAAAGTCGATTTTCGCGAACATCGAGTACATCCGTCCGCGGCTTGTGCGGTTTTCCTCGTTCCGTGCGGTTGAGAGAAGTTTTTCAATATCTTCCGCTGTGCAGGATTCGTCAAAATACTTCCGGAACCGCATCGGATGCACA
>JAFUQY010000092.1 GCA_017472105.1 Clostridia bacterium
ATCGTTGCAACCCTTCAGGGCACCGAATACGACACCGGTCTCGATCTTGCTCAGCTCGACAAGGTCTGCAAGTATTTCACTCCCAGACGTGACGAATACCTGTCCTCCGGTCTGCTCGATCCCAAGGTGCTCAAGGTTGACGTCAACTGCCTCCTGTATCAGGTTCCCGGCGGTATGCTTTCCAACCTCGTTTCCCAGCTCAAGCAGCAGGGCAAGAGCGACAAGCTTCCCGAAGTTCTCGAAGAAGTTCCGAGAGTACGTGCAGACGCAGGTTATCCTCCGCTCGTAACTCCCACTTCCCAGATCGTCGGTACGCAGGCTGTGCTCAACGTCATCGCAGGCGAAAGATACAAGCTCGTTTCCAAGGAATTCAAGGGTATGATCCGCGGTGACTACGGTCAGTGCCCCGCTGAAATCTCTCCCGAATTCCGCAAGAAGATCATCGGCAACGAAGAACCCATCACCTGCCGTCCCGCAGACAAGCTCGCTCCCGAACTTGACAAGCTCCGCGAAAAGGTGAAGCCGTGGGAAGAACAGGAAGAAGACGTACTGTCCTACGCTCTGTTCGAACAGGTTGCGGAAAAGTTCTTCGAATACCGCAAGGCAAAGAAGTACAATCTGGACGCGGATTCCGCTGACGCCAAGCTGGGCGTGCATTCCGTTTAATCCATGATTCTTGTGTGTGACAGAACCGGGGCGTCGCGTGCGGCAAGAATCCGGGAAACGCTGTATTCCGCCGGCTGTCCTGCGGCGTTCGGTGAGATTTCCGATTACAGAAACGCACGTCCGGCACGGCTCATCGTCACATTTACCGATGTACTGGACGCGGTGCGGCAGACTCCGCTGGATGATCTGTACGCCATCGCGCTCGGAGACGGCTTTGTCAACTCCGCACTGAACGCCGAGCGTCTCACCGATTCCTCCCGACTGACGGAAACGGTGAAGAGACGTCTCCTGACACAGGCGGAAATTGAAGGGAAGAGGATCACCGCATTCGGCGTCTTCGGGCATCCCGGTGTGTTTTTCGCAAAGGATTTCTTCGAAGTCTGCGGAAACCGGATCGTGCCGACGAAAGCCGAGTACATGATTTTCAAGTACCTCATGTCCGACATTGACAGCGGCAGATGCATCCCGCCGGAACAGATTCAGCGTTACTGCTATCCGTCCAACAAGCTGGATGACGAAAGTGCCGCCATCGCCGTACATATCTCCAACCTGAACCGGAAAGCCGAAGAAGCCTGCGGATACCACATCATCGAATCCGTGCGCTATCAGGGCTACCGGGCAGTGATCCGGTAAATTGAATCAAAAAGAACACCGTTTCCCGTGGAATTGACCATGGTGAACGGTGTTTTGTGTATGTGGAGCGTTTGATTCAGATTTTGAACCGGTCGATGAACTCCAGCTTGCGCCGTGCCGAGCTGTACGCAAGACGGAAATCCCCGGTGGTGTTTGCCGCTTCCTCAAGATCCGTGAGAACGCGGTACTGCATGTAGTAGGGAAGGGCAGAATCGAGGGACAGCTCGCGCAGACGCTTCTGGGCATCGGTCAGCCGGTCATCCCGCATCATCAGCAGAGCCGAGATGTGCTTGTCGTAATACGATCCCCGCGTGAATTCCGGCGTGACGGTTTCGGCATTGCGGAGCCTGCGCAGACAGCGGAAATACTGCACCAGCGTGAGCGGAACAAACTGCCCGCAGACGTCCTGATCGCAGAGGGAATCGGGAATCTGATCCGAGCAGACCGAACGGAACAGCTCGCGGTAGAACATCACTGCCCGCCGGAACGGTTCGCCCGCGTAGAGCGACTGATCGCCGTAATGCTGTGCTTTGTCGAGATCCGCCATCGCGGCGCGCAGATTCAACCCGGACGCAGATTCACACGCGGTTCCGAGAAAGGACGCGGCAAGCATGAACGACAGCTCGTCGTCAAGGGCGTATGCCGGAAGAGCCGCGCAGATTTCCTCGCATTCCCGGAACTTCCGCTGACGGAAACAGTCCTTGAGCTGGGTGAGCACGTTCAGCTTGAGGAATCTGCCTTCATCCTCTTCGGTGGAGGTGAAGAAGTATCCCGCAGGCGTTTCCAGACGTTCCGCGATGTACACCAGCGTGGATACCGACGGGGACGCCGCACCGCTTTCGATCAGGCTGAGCATGTTCCGGGTGATTTTGTCCCCGGCAAGGTCCTTCTGCGTGATCCCGAGCGAAAGCCGGAGCTGACGGATCTTCTCGCCGAGCCGCTTGTCAGGAGTGGACATCGCTCTCACCGTCCGCATTTCCGGGAGTCATGTGCCGGATTCCGTATTTGTCGTCCATTTCCTTCAGCTTGACGCCGATTCCGTCGGACACGCAGGACTGGTAGTAGTCGATGCGGTCGTTCATTTCAGCGGAGCGGCTGGTGAGACGGGAGAGCAGGGAACGGATTTCGTACTGCATATCCTCGATGCATCCGGACAGCTCTCTGAGGCAGTTTTCGGTGCTCGCGTGCAGATTGGAGCTGACGCCGGAGAGAAGATCCTCCGCGGCGATGGAGAGACGTTCGCGGATGTATGCGGCTTCTTCTTCCACCTCGGATTTCGTCCGGCTGATTGCGGCATCGCATTCCGCGCGCTTCTGTTCGCAGTCGATTGCGGCTTCCGTGCGGAGTTTTTCCGATTCTTCCTTTGCCGACGCGATGATTTCATCCGCATTCCGGTTCGCACCAATGAGGATATCGCCGAGCTGGGAGCTGACCTTGTCGTACATGTCGAGCTTGTAGGCGTCACTTCCGCGGTCGGTTACATCCCCCAGAGCCTTGTGAACGCACTGCGCCAGAGCCTGTTCGTGCGCATCGGTAAGAGCGGCGATTTCCGCGTCCTTTGCGGTCAGTTCATCGTTTTTTTTAACGATGTCCTCGAGCGCCGCGCTGAGCTGAGCCTCCAGTTCCGCGATCCTGCCGCTGAGGGTTTCCGCGTTCTGACGGAGCGACATGGATTCCTCGACCGCTTCGTTCAGGGTTGCGGTAAGGGCTTCGTTTTCCGCATGCAGAGCCATGACGGTTTCCTGACCGTTTTTCGCATCCGCAAGCTGAGCTTCGTATTCGGCACGCACCGCCTTGATTCTGTCGTCCGCCGCCTTCTTTTCGGATTCCGCTGCATTTTTGGCTTCGCTGAGCTGAGCGGACAGCGCGGATTTTTCTTCTCTGAGCGAGTTGATGACGTTTGCCTGCGCGTCGGTCTCCGCTTTCAGGAGATTCAGACGCTTGGTCAGCTCGGCAATTTCGCCGTCCTTTGCCTTGGTCAGCTCAGACGCCGCGATCATGTCGGCATTGGACTGCGCGCGCACTGCGTTCAGCTGTACCTCCGCCGCCTGAGCCGCTTCCTTCTGACGTTCACTTTCCGCCTGTGCCTTTGCGAGAGCCTGATTCAGCTCCTCGGTTTCTGCGGCGTGTCTGAGATCGGTTTCCTTGATGTATGCATTCACGTCCTCGCGGTTGTATCCGCCGAGCGCACTGCGGAATGCTGTCTTTCCGTTGTTCATCGTACACCTCCGTTGTACTGTGATAATTTTCTATAATAATTGTAGCATATTCCGACAGGAAAATCAACGGATTTCACCGGAAAAAGTAAAAATAATTTACATCCGCTGTGACAAAGCACCGTCCCGTTCATTCAGCCGAAACAAATCCGCCGGAAAACGCAAAAAATAGGGAATATACATATAGACGAAAGGGGAAAAATGTGCTATAATACCATTTATAATTACGATATCTGTACTATTTTTATGATTGGAGAAATTACAATGGATTATAAAGCTCTTGCGGATCTTCTGTTCCCGGATGTCACCATGACCATCGAAGAAACAGAAGCAAAGTATCCCGCGCGCAATCTTCCCGAAGGTGCCAAGGTTACCCGTTTCGCACCCAGCCCCACCGGTTTCGTTCATTTCGGCGGTATGTATCAGGCAGTTGTCAACGAAAGACTGGCGCATCAGTCCGGCGGCGTGTTCTTCCTCCGCATCGAGGATACCGACGGTCAGCGTGAAGTAACCGGCGCGGTTGAAGCACTCATCAAGACCCTGTCCGAATACGGCGTTGCATACGATGAAGGTTATGTAATCGGTGAAAACGGCGAGCTGGTGGAAAAGGGCGCATACGGTCCGTACAAGCAGAGCCAGAGAGCCGAACTCTACCACGTATTCGCAAAGAAGCTCGTCGAAGAAGGTAAGGCATATCCGTGCTTCTCCACCGAAGAGGAACTGGAAGAAATCCAGAACACCGACAAGAAGGCGGAAATCAAGAATACCGACTGGCATGTAGCCGCAGAACAGAAGAGAGCCGCTATGCTGGCAGGCCGTGAATTCACCATGGAAGAAGTCAAGGCGCATCTCGAAGCGGGCGATCCGTTCGTACTGCGTATTCTTGCTCAGGGCGATCCCGAAAAGAAGACCAAGTTCACCGACCTTGTCAAGGGCAATCTCGAAGTGCCGGAAAACGATGAAGACTTCGTTCTTCTCAAGTCCGACGGCATTCCGACCTACCACTTCGCACATGCCGTGGACGATCACCTCATGAAGACCACCCACGTTATCCGCGGCGAAGACTGGCTCCCCAGCCTGCCCAAGCACATCCAGCTGTTCCAGTACCTCGGATTCAAGATGCCCAAGTACCTCCACACCGCGCAGATTCTCAAGAACGACGAAAACGGAGGTAAGAAGAAGCTGTCCAAGCGTGATATGGGCGCGAAGATGGACGACTACCGTGAAATGGGCTACGCGACCGAATGCGTATGGGAATATCTGCTCACCCTGCTCAACTCCAACTTCGAAGAATGGCACGCGCAGAACCCCGCAAAGAGCTATATGGATTTCCCGTTCAACATCAAGAAGATGTCCGTTTCCGGCTGTCTCTTCGACTTCCAGAAGCTCAACGACGTATCCAAGAACGTTCTCTCCAAGATGACCGCGGATCAGGTTTACGAAGGTGCGGTTGACTGGTACGGTGATTTCGAACCCGAATTTGCAGCTGCCCTGACCGCAGATCCCGCATTCACCAAGGCAATCTTCGCAATCGGACGCGGCGGAAAGAAGCCGAGAAAGGATCTGACCACATGGAAGGACGTCAAGCCGTACATGGGATTCTTCTACGACGGATTCTTCACTGTGGAAGACGAAATCGACGCAAAGTTCGACCGGGCTGATGTCAAAGCCGTGCTCACGCAGTTCAAGGAAACCTTCGATCCCGCTGACGACATGAACACATGGTTCGGAAAGATTCAGCAGATCAGCGAAGGGCTCGGCTATACCTCCGACATGAAGGCATACAAGGCAGATCCCTCCGCATTCAAGGGCAACGTCAGCGATGTATCCATGTTCCTCAGAATCGCAGTCACCGGCAAGCTCAACTCTCCCGATATGTACGCCGTCATGCAGATTCTCGGCAGGGAAAAGGTATTCGCAAGAATCGACGCGATGCTGGAAACGCTGTAAATCAGATAAAATAAATTCCAATGACGAAAGAGAGGTGGTTCCCGTGTCGGGACAGCAGCAGAACGAAGTCCTCCCGCAGCAGATCCGGCATGAGAATTGCCGCGTCCGTTATTTCAAACCGTGATAAGATTTCAAACTGAACAGAGGAAAATAAAATGGCAGAAAAATCATCCAACTTCATTCATGATTTTATAGATGAAGATCTCGCCGCAGGGAAGGTTGAGAAGATTCACACCCGGTTCCCTCCCGAACCGAACGGTTATCTCCACATCGGTCACTGTAAGGCGCTGATTATTGACTTCGGCACCGCGAAAAAGTACGGCGGTCTGTGCAATCTCCGCATGGACGACACCAACCCCGCAAAGGAAGACACCGAATACGTGGAAGCGATTCAGGAAGACATCCGCTGGCTGGGCTTTGACTGGGACGACCGCTTCTTCTACGGCTCCGACTATTTCGAAAGAACCTACGAACTTGCGGAAGAGCTCATCAAGAAGGGCGACGCTTACGTCTGCGAGCTGACTCCCGAAGAATTCAAGGCAAACCGCGGCGACCTCACCCATCCCGCCGTTTCTCCCTACCGCGACAGACCCATGGAAGAAAGCCTGGATCTGTTCCGCAGAATGAGAGCGGGCGAATTCCCGGAAGGCAAGTACACCCTCCGCGCGAAGATCGACCTCGCATCCGGCAACTTCAACATGCGTGACCCCGCGCTCTACCGCATCCGCTATATCGAACACCACAGACAGGGAACCAAGTGGTGCATTTTCCCGATGTACGACTTCGCTCACCCCATTCAGGACGCGCTCGAAGGCATCACCCACTCCCTCTGCTCCCTCGAATATGAGGACCACAGACCTCTTTACAACTGGGTTATCGAGCACTGCGACGTTCCTTCCAAGCCCCGTCAGATCGAATTTGCCCGCCTGAACATCACCAACACCGTGCTGTCCAAGCGTTATCTCCGTTACCTCGTTGAAAACAATATCGTTGACGGCTGGGACGACCCGAGAATGCCCACTCTCTGCGGTCTGAGAAGACGCGGCTATACGGCTGCATCCATCCTCGACTTCATCGACAGAATCGGCGTTGCAAAGTCCAACAGCATGGTCAACATCGGCCTTCTCGAATACTGCATCCGCGAAGAGCTGAACCAGACCGCACTTCGCCGCATCGCGGTTCTCAAGCCCATCAAGGTCGTCATCGACAACTATCCGGAAGACAAGACCGAATGGTTCGACGTTGCCAACAATCCGAACGATCCCGAAGCGGGCACCCGTCAGGTTCCGTTCACGAAGGACGTCTACATCGACGCCGACGACTTTGCAGAAGTTCCGCCGCCGAAGTTCTTCCGTCTCAAGCCCGGCGGAGAAGTTCGCCTGATGTC
>JAFUQY010000093.1 GCA_017472105.1 Clostridia bacterium
CAGAGCGGATCGACTTGAAGAAACTCCGGCTCCGGCGGAATCTGACCGTACTGCAGCTCCACGGCGGTTTTGTAAAGTTCCCCGCGGCGCTCACGCCAGTCATCGAAGGTGCGGACCGGGCGTCCGTCGTCGAGGGTGAATAAATCGGGCAGCTTCCCGAGCACTTCGTAGGATGTGATTTTCATGATGCAGCTCCTCTCGCGTGTTTTTTCCATTATAGCACAGAAAAAACGCCGGTGTCAATGCGGATTTTGTATTGACTCCTGCGGGAAAGTGTGGTAGTATTGGAACAATCATTTTTTGGAGGAAAATTGTATGATTCCGGACAGACTGAAAATTGGGGATGAAATCAGAGTGGTCGCGCCGTCGATGAGTCTGGCGGCAGTGTGGGACAACGCGCACAGGCGTGCGGCAGAATTTTTCCGGGATGAGGGATTCCGTCTGACGTATTCCGCACACAGCCGCGAGATGGACCGGTATTCTTCTTCCGGCATTGCGGCACGCGTTGAGGATCTGCATGAAGCCTTCCGTGACCCGGATGTGAAAATGATACTCACATGCCTCGGCGGATTCAGCTGCAATCAGCTTCTGCGGCACTTGGATTATGACCTGATTGCAGAAAATCCGAAGATCATCTGCGGCTACTCGGATATCACGGCTCTGCTGAACGCGATCTATGCAAAAACGGGACTTGTGACGTATCACGGCCCGCATTACAGTACCTTCGGCTTTGAAGGCGAGCGGGACTATACAAGACAAGCGTTTTTTGACTGTCTGATGCATGACGCTCCGTTTGAAATCACGCCATCCAACACAGCGGAGCGGTATCACGTGATTCAGAAAGGAAGATGCGAAGGGGTCATCATCGGCGGGAATCTTTGCACCCTGAATCTGCTGCAAGGGACGCCGTATATGCCGGATCTCCGGGACAAGGTGCTGTTCCTCGAGGACGACAATATCATGGGGCAGTATTTCAGCTATGAGTTTGACCGGAATCTGGAGTCCCTTTTGCAGACGTACGGCGCGGACAGCATCAGAGGCATCGTTCTCGGACGCTTTGAGGAAAACTGCGGCATGACGCCGGAAAGAATTGCGGATATCATCCGGGATAAAGTCCCGCTGTCCGTTCCGGTCGTGTGCGGTGCAGATTTCGGCCATGTTCTGCCGATTGCAGCCTTCCCCATCGGCGGAACGGTGAGCGTGTCTGCAAGCAGCGAAAAAATAGAAATTGCTGTTGTTTCACATTGAATAAAAGGAAAAAAGAGCTGACTGACTTAATCTGAATCAGTTAGCTCTTTGCTTTTATTAAGGAATAATGTGCTTTGTTGCCATTCTGTTGCCGGAGACGTCCGAAAACGTCACTTTTTCAGGTCTGCACTGCATTTTATTACATAAAACGCTGGAAATCGGTCTTACAGAATTATTCCCACTCAATAGTCCCAATCGGCTTGGGAGTCAGGTCGTACAGCACGCGGTTGATGCCTTCGACTTCGTGGGTGATTCTGTCGGTCACCTTATGCAGCACTGCGTACGGGATTTCTTCAATCGTTGCGGACATGGCGTCTCTCGTGTTTACCGCGCGGATGATTGCCGGCCAGCCTTCGTAGCGGCTTTCGTCCTTTACGCCGACGCTCTTGATATCCGGAACAACGACGAAGTACTGCCATACCTTCTCGGCAAGACCGCTCTTGTCAAATTCGTCGCGGAGGATTGCGTCCGCTTCGCGCAGTGCTTCCAGTCTGTCTCTCGTGATGGCGCCGAGGCAGCGTACACCGAGTCCGGGACCCGGGAACGGCTGACGGTAAACCATTGCGTGCGGCAGACCGAGTGCTTCACCGACAACGCGTACTTCGTCCTTGAAGAGGAGCTTCACGGGTTCAACCAGTTCAAACTTCAGGTCTTCCGGCAGACCGCCTACGTTGTGGTGGGACTTGACTGCCTTCTTGCCTTCCGCCTGCTTGATGCTTTCGAGAATGTCGGGGTAAATGGTGCCCTGTGCGAGGAATTCCACGCCTTCCAGTGCGCGCGCTTCGTCAGCGAATACTTCAATGAATTCCTTGCCGATGATCTTGCGCTTCTGTTCGGGATCGGATACGCCTGCAAGCAGGTTCAGGAAACGGTCGGTTGCGTCAACGTAGATGAGGTTTGCGTCGAGCTGATTCCGGAAGATTTCGACAACGTTTTCGGATTCACCCTTGCGCATCAGACCGTGGTTCACGTGAACGCAGACGAGCTGCTTGCCGATGGCCTTGATGAGAAGAGCCGCAACAACGGAAGAGTCAACACCGCCGGAGAGGGCGAGGAGAACCTTTTTGTCCCCAACCTGTGCGCGGACTTCGGCGATCTGCTCGTCAATGAAAGCCTGTGCCAGTTCAGGAGTCGTGATACGTGCCATGGATTCGGGACGTACGTTTTTTTCCATAGGATGGAACCTCCGATTTGATGAAATATGAGGGTGATTATAACATATTATAATATTATGATAGAATATTATATCATACCCCAAGCACAGGATTCAATATACAAATTGAAGAAAATCGGACGGACGCGGGGAAAATTTTTGTTCTGTTTGAAAATCCCGGAGTTTCCACAGCCTCAGACGAGCATTTCCATGTGCCAGTGATTGTCGAGCACCCCGGTGAGAAGCCTGTCTCCGATGACGGTATAGTGTTTTTCAAGAATACTCCGGTCGAGAGGATTTTTCGTTGCGAAGACGATTTCGCGGTTTGAGACGCTGCTGATGCGGCAGAATTCGAAGTCAGGCATCAGTTTCTTTGCTTCTTCATACAGCTCGTCGAACGGGTTGACCCATACCTCAGCCTTCCCGGAGATGACGTCGCGGATGTCAGTTGAGGAAAGCTCCGGATTCGGCTCACGCGTGGAGATGCTGAAGACGACGCGTTCAAAGTCACGGCTCAGTGCGGCGTAAATCTCTTCCCTTGACTGCGCGTTCCAGAAGTTCGGATTCGGTTTGTGCGGGCTGACGATGAGCTGAAGCGCGATGCCGATGTTGTTTTCCACAGTTTCCAGTGCGCAGGGGTACTTGTCCTGACGGTACCGGATCCGGTCACTGCGGGTGAATTCTTCGAAAATTTCGTTTACGCGGTTCGGCTGTACGTGGAAATCGTCGGTATAGTCGTGGAAAATATTCGGGTCGATCCCGGTGTAGGTCAGCTCGTCGCTGAGAACCGTGAGTGCGCCCTGCATGTGCTCGGAGCAGCCTATGTCGTAGAAATTTCTGACGCCGAGCCGGTATGCAAGCGTGAAAATCCGCTCGTACCAGTACTGGAACATCGTGCGGTTGTTCTCCATCGCCGGCAGGATGCGCTTGTAGATGCAGAAATCAGCATGGTCGCCGTTTCCGCTGATGTCCTCCTGATTCACGCCGTGGTAATACTCCACGAAAGGGGCATAGAAGCCCGTCCGGGATTTAAGGGAGTTTTTCATCCGCTTCCGGAGGAGTTCGAACTCTTCATCGGTGAGCTTTTCGATATCCTCTTCCTTGAAGAAACGGTAGATCATGCGGTTGTCGAAGAAATCCTTCGTGCGGTTTACGGTGGTGTTGTCGTGCATTGTTTTTTCCGCCTTTCCATAATAGAGGAAATCAATGCTGACGTGGAAGAATTTCGCAATCGCGGGCATGGTCTGGGTGTCCGGGAGACTTGCGCCCCGCTCCCATTTTGAAATCGCCTGCGGACTGATGGCGAGCGCTTCGGCAAGTTCTGACTGCGTGAGTCTCGCGTTCTTCCGCAGAACGGCAATATTCTGTCCGATCCGGTTTTCGTTCATGATTTCCTCCCGATTGTGTGATATGTTCCGGCGCGCGCTTCCGGCTGAGTCAAGTATAGCATAAACCGCGCACTTTGGCAAGAATCTGTCAGGAGAGACGGACGGACGCAATTCAACCGGGGGTAGAATTTTGCAGATGCGGTATTGTCCGATGCGGTTTCTGCGAATACGTCACGGCATCGGGGATGGCAAAACGTTATATCCACGGTAGGGGAGGGGCTTGCTCCTCCCGCCGCACAATTCCCGCCGCACAATATACACGCCGCACACTCCCGAATCATACGAAATGCCTGTCCGGGTGAGGTGTGTGCATACCGTGGGAGGAGCAAGCCCCTCCCCTACCGGGATTTGAAAATTGCGGACAGGGGGATGTGATGCCTGTGTTGTTCGGCGGATGCATCATACATGCCGGTTTCTGAAATACCATCTTGCGGGATTTTCAAGGATATACTTCCGTCGTGTGAGGTAATCCTCCCGGTCGCGGATGATGTGTTCTGCATACGAGCGCTGAAACAGTTTTTCTGTACCGTATTGCTGTTTGCAGAAGCGTGAAGTAAGGGATTTATACGTACATATGATATCGTGAAGTGCAGGTTTCTCCGCGTTGTCAGATTCTTTCAGAAATATGATGCAATGAATATGATCGGGCATGATAACATAATCGCTGACGGAGACTGCCGGATATCGGTCTTCCAGTCGATGCAGCTGTTCTTCGGCAATTCTTCCGGGTGGAGTCAGATCAACGGTAAAATCTTTTGCCGTAAAATAAGCGTTTGTCGGATCTGGTGGCAGAATCCGTGAAAGAAGCTGTTTTCTGTCCTGCACACAGAGTGTCACAAAATATGCACCCGCAGTGCTGTAATCAAATGTTTTCAGGTGCGTTGACTTGCGATCGCGATACTTGTTTTCCATTCAGTTCCTCCTGCCAACGGAATTACTGTTTTTACAAATCCCGCCGCCAG
>JAFUQY010000094.1 GCA_017472105.1 Clostridia bacterium
GAAAGAAAGGAGGCAGCCGGTGAATACAGAAAACGGAACTTTGGGAGGGAACATCGGGAAGCGTCAGTGCGATGTGGCATACGCCATGGTGCGCTCCGGGAAGCCGGTGGAGGAAATCCTCGCACAGTACGCAGTCACCGAGGAGGAATTCACGGAATGGGTGCGGGACGGCAGGTTTTCGGAATACGCCGCATCCCTCGCACGCGGATTTGCGGAAGCGGATGCACCGTACGTCTGGACGTCCCTTCTGAATACGGCGAAAAGCGGGAACATCCCGGCGATCAAGCTGTATTTTGAAATCTGGAACAAGCGTCACGGTGCGGATGCGGTACAGATTCCCGAGGAACTCAGCGCGGTGCGGGACGAGATTTTCGGAGGCGGCGAATGAGCTACATCTTCGGAGAACGTCACCGGGCGTACATGCGGCGTGCGTATCATTCGGTAATCAACGTTGCCGAGGGTGCGGTCAGGGCGGGCAAGACGGTCGACAACGTGTTCGTGTTTGCGGCACTGCTCGAGGATTCGCCCGACCGGTTCCATCTTGCGACCGGATCCACGCTCGGCAACGCGAAGATGAATCTCGGCGAATGCAACGGTCTGGGGCTGGAGCACATTTTCAAGGGACGGTGCCGCTGGACGAGATACCGGGACAACGAAGCGCTTGCGGTGCATACGAAACGCGGTGAGAGGATTGTGATTTTTGCCGGAGGGAAGAACGCGGACAGCTACAAGAAGATCCGCGGCAACTCCTACGGAATGTGGATCGCCACAGAGATCAATCTCCACGCGGATTCGTTCATCCGTGAGGCGTTCAACCGTCAGCTGGCGGCACGGGAAAGGCGGATTTTCTGGGATCTGAACCCGTCGTCCCCGTCCTCGCCGATCTACACGGACTATCTCGACCGGTACGAGGCGATGGCGGACGAAAATCCCGGGTACTACAACTACGCGCACTTCACGATTTTCGACAACCCGGTGATTCCGGAGGAGCGAATCCGCGAGATCACGGCGCAGTACGATCCGGCGAGTGTGTGGTACCGGCGGGACATCCTCGGTCAGCGCTGTGCGGCGGAAGGTCTGATCTACCGTCTGTTCGCGGACGATCCGGCAAAGTTCACGCGGGACACGGTTGACCCCGGCGAGATTGATTTCGTGAACATCGGCGTGGACTTCGGCGGAAACCGGTCACGCACAACCTTCGCGGCGGCGGCATTTCTCAGACACAGCGGCATCACAGTCATCGGAGAACATGCGGTGGCGGGCGGCAAGGGTGAGATTGACTCCTCGCGGATCAACGTGGAGTTCGGGCGATTTCTTGCAGACCTGCGGCAGAGATACCCGGGCGTGCGGATCAGATACGTCTTCGCCGACAGTGAGGCGCAGTATCTCATCAACGGACTCAGACGGTACGTGCAGGAAAACGACGGCGGCGTGCGGGTCATGGATTCGGCAAAGCGTCCGATTGTTGACCGCATCGCGTTCGTGAATACGCTGATGTCGTCGGGGCGGTTTTCGCTCACAAAGGAGTGCGTCCTGCTCCGTGCGGGTCTTGCTTCAGCGGTGTGGGATGAAAACGCGGATGGCGACAAGCGGCTCGACAATTTCTCGACGGATATTGACATCCTCGACGCGTTTGAGTACGCCGTGGAGCGGTATATGACTTCGATGAAGTGAAGGCAACACCGCACAATTCCCGGCTAACGCCTTGGCGGCACATTTGCTTGCATCTTTTCCGGCATTCGTCACAAATTTCGTTGGCAGAGGAGTCACTCTTGCCGCCTCAATTTGTTTAGACTGCCGAAAAATCTGACAGCGCAACTGTACCACCAGAACTGTGCGGTATTGCCTAAAGTTTATTTACAGGAGGTACATTTGGAACAGGAAATTTTGGAAATGCTGGGCGTGGGTGTGAGTCCCATGTGTCAGAAAATCGCCGTGTGGGATTCGTGGTGGCGCGGTCACTGCAAATCGTTCCACGAATACAGCGAACATACCCCGGGCGGCGGTGCAGTGAAGCGATCCCTCTACCGCATGAACATGGCGAAGAAAATCTGCGAGGACTGGGCGGCGCTTCTGCTCAATGACCGGTGCAGATTTGCCGTGGACGATGCGGCGGGCGAGGAATTTGTGAAGGCGGCATTTGCGGAAAACGACTTTCTCACCCGTGCCAATCAGCTTGTCGAGCGTGCGTTCGCGGTCGGGACGGGTGCGGTTATCGTGCGGATTCACGGCAGAGCGGATGTGAAGGGGAAAATCATCCCGGACGGATGCGGCGTTGAGCTGGAATGGATCGACGGGGCGCACATCATTCCGCTCAGCGTGAAAAACGGCGAGATCACCGAAGCGGCGTTCGTCTCCGAGGGCATGTACCGCGGCGAGCCGTATATCTACCTCGAAAGCCACCGCATGGAAGACGACGGGTACGTGATCCGCAACGAATTCTTCGGCAGGGAAAACGGAAAGCTCGTGAAGAAGGCGGGCGGTCCCTGTGAGGAAGTCATCCGGACACACTCTCCGATTCCGCTCTTTGCGGTGCTGACGCCGAACATTCTCAATCCCGTCGAAAACAACTGCGGGATGGGCGTGAGTGTCTTCCATGACGCCGAGGACTGCCTGCGCGGTGTGGATCTGGCGTTCAACAATTTCTGCCGTGACCTCAAGCTCGGCGGGAAGAAGGTCTTCATCAGCCAGTCCCTCGTCAGCCGCGATGCGCATGGCAATGTCTTCACCCCGGACGACGTGGCACAGCAGCTCTTCGTGACCCTCGGCGACGGCGATTTCAGCGATAACCCCATGATTACGGAGCACAATCCCGATCTCAGAACCGCCGAAAACGCCGAAGCCGTCCAGTGCCAGCTCAATTATCTCTCCTTCCGGTGCGGTCTGGGATGCCATCATTACGCATTCTCCGCCTCGGACGGACGTGCCAAGCTCACCGCGACCCAGTACATGGGCGAGAGACAGGACATGCGCCAGAATGCCGTCAAGCATCAGAAAAATGTCGAGCGTTTCGTGCGCCGCGTTATCCGGGTGCTCCTGTGGATCGGTGCAGAGGTGTACGGGCTGGGAATTGACCGCGGTGCCGGTGTGCGGGTGCAGTTTGACGACGCATACTTCACGGACTCCGACAGTGAACGTGCGCGGGATCTCGCGGAGGTGCAGGCGGGCGTGATGACGGCGGATGAGTTCCGGCAGAAGTGGATTCTCTGACGAAAGGAGGTGTGAGAATGGATCTGAAGGAATTGTTCGGTGACGGGAGACTGTCGTTTGAGGAGCTGATGGTGAAGCTCACGGATGCGGGCGCGGAGTTCGGTGACCTTGCCGCAGTCAGAGCGGAGTACGACGGGAAAATCACCGATCTGAAAAAGAATTTCGCCCTCGAGCGGGAGCTGGAGCGTGCCGGCGTGAAGAACCGTGCCCTCATGGAACGCGTGCTCGATCACGGAAAAATCTCCGTCGATGAGGACGGCGTCCACGGAATCTCCGAGCAGATTGAAGCCCTGCGCGAGTCCGATCCGTACCTGTTCGAGACGGCTGCACAGCCTCAGCAGAACATGGCATCCCCCGTGAAATGGGGCGCGCATCACGGAAACGACGTCCCGGATACGGACTCAATGAGCGACGCGGAGTATTATAAGGTTGTGAAGAGGATGTGAGCGGGAATGAATCAAGCGGGAGCCGGTGCGCGGAAATATCGTTGAGACAGGATTGTCTGACGCGGCACCAAGGCATCGCCCTACGGAACCCTCCCCGGCGAGTACGGTGTGGATTTTTCAACGGTTGACCGCAAGGGATCAACCCTACGTAATTTAACGGTATCCTCTCCGGCGCGCGTGAGCCCGGATTACGAACAATTTTCGCTACTAAATCCCGCAATCGCTCCACGGCGTGGGCAGATAGGGTCTCGGAGGTCCCTAGCTGCCGTATTAACGAATTTCTGATACATTGGTACGCATCCGATGGCATCGCACCCTCAAGTACAACCCGCAATTGTCCGCGTAGACCGCTGAAAAATCGGTTTAAATAAAACGTCGTCCAAGAAAAATCCCCCGAAGCTGACGGGATCATATCAGATTACTCCCCGTAGTGAATCAAAACCCCGTCAGTCGAAAGTTTTTTGCCAGGCTTTTTTCCAAAAAAGCCGCGTACCCCCCAAAAACTAAAAATTTCAACAAACCAAGAAAGGAACAAAAACTATGGCAAGATTTGAAGTAAGTGTGAAGCAGATTGCGAGAGAGACCCTTCCGAGACTGATTGACAATCTGGTATTTCCGAATCTGGTGTATAAGGAGAATGTCGGCGGAAATTCTGCGGCGAAGCAGGGTGACACGGTGTCTGTGAGATGTCCGGTATTTCTGAAGGCTGAGGAATTTGATGCAAACAGCGGTGTGACTCCGCAGGCGATGCAGAAGAACACGGTGGATGTCAAGCTCGATCATCTCGCGACCGTTGACATGCAGGTGGACGCCATTGAAGCCGCGTGCGACTTTGACTCCATTGTCAAGCTCTTCATTGAACCGGCAGCTGCGGCTCTCGCGGAAAAGATCAACGCGGAAGGCCTTGCGCTGTATAAGGATATCCCCTATGCCGCCGGTACTCCCGGTGTTCCGCCCACCGATCTCGATGCCCTCGCAACCGCGTCCTGCTACATGGACATGAATAAGGTTCCCGCCGGCAAGAGATGCGCTGTGTGGTCTCCCATCTCCACTGCCGCACTCAAGCAGATTCCCGCGCTCGTCAATGCGGAAAAGTGCGGATCCTCTGCGGCTCTCCGTACCGGATGCATCGGTAAGGTCTTCGGCATCGAAAACTATATGTCCCAGGCAGTCTGCCAGCATACCAATGCATACGCCGGCTCCCTCAGCCTCACCGAAAACGCCACCGACGCTGCCACCGTCAAGATCAAGGGCTCTGCTGCCGGCAAGCTCAAGCACGGCGATATCCTCGTCATCGGCGGCGGTACCTATACCGTCATGGCGGATGCCGCAATCTCCGCGACCGCGGGCAGTGACGTCAAAATTTACCCCGCAGTCACCGCATCCGCGTCCGAGACCGTCGAGCTCATCGGCGCACATGAGGCAAACCTCGTCTTCCATCCCGATGCGTTCGCGTTCATCACCAGACCTCTCCAGACTCCCGCAGGCGTGGAATCCTATGTCACTACCTACAACGGCATCTCCCTCCGCGTCGTAAGAGGCTACGATATGCAGTATAAGCGCGAAATGCTCTCCATGGACGTCCTCTACGCGTTCAAGACCATCTATCCCGAGCTCGCTGTCCGCTATATGACCTGATAACGAAAGGAGCAGTGCATATGAGTGATACCACAAATACCGTGAATGAGGGAGTCGAACTGCTCCTCTCCCTCATTTTCCCGATCAATGCGGATACCATGACCGCGGAGAAATGGAGCGCCGTCGAGAAAGCCGCGCAGATTCAGGCGGAGTTTGACGCATCCCGCACCGGAACTCCCGTGAAAAGCCGGTCCGTGGGTGACGTCAGCGTTACCTATGCGGAGTCCGCGCAGAATGCCTGTATCACGGTCGGCGGACATCCCATCGCACCGGAAGCTCTCGCGATTCTGAAAAACGAAGGACTGCTGTGCAGGTGGGTGTGATATGACCGGGTTTCTCACGGATAAAGTAAAATACCGCTCCTATCTGATGGATCACGCAGAGGAGGCGGACTATGAGGATTATACCCTCACGAATGTCATGGTGCGCGAGGTGTTCGCGGTTGACCCCGATATGACCGAGGACGGCACAACAACGGTGTATTTCTTCACCGGGCTGAGCACCTGTACCGATGCGTCCGGGAATGCGTGCAGGATGCCGTATCCGAAGTACGGGGACGTCGTCGTGCTCGGCAATTACCGTACGCTCAGAGTCGCAGAAGCCGGGTACTTCACCGCCGACGGGGATCTCGGGCATGTGCGCCTGAAGCTGAGGTGAGTATGATCCGTGTTGCAGTGAACTGGCAGTCGCCGCTGTCGGAAGAGAATCTGGCAAGAAAGCTCCCGTCGGCGGTGAGACAGCTTGAGAGCGCGGTGCTCGCGTCGTGTGAGCCGTTTGTACCGTATAAAACCGGTCAGCTGTGCAGATCCGGACATGCATCCGGCAGCGGAACGGCGGGTTCGGTCACGTGGTCGGCTCCTCATGCGGCGGAATGCTACTACGCGAACCGAAGCTTCAATAAAAAGCACCATCCCCATGCCACCGCACGATGGTTTGATGCGGCAAAGGCGGCGGATTTTGAGTCGTGGCGGAGGACTGCGGCTCATGCCGTCGCGGATGCCCTGCGGATGGGAAGTCCGGAAAGGAGGGAATCCCGGTGATTGAATACAGAATTCCCCAGACCCTGTGCGAATACTTCAATCAGGCAGGGCTGGGTATGCGGTTCGTTCCCGAAACGTGGCGGGATGACTGCGCGTCCCTGTGGATGACGTCGGGCGGATCGGAGAAAACCTACGTCGACGGGTCAAAGATCGTGTCCCTGCCCTTTGAGGTGCGGATCCGGTGCGACGGCAGATCGGTCGGGGCGAGAATGCGTGCAATGGATATGTATGTGCAGATTGCCAATCAGCTCGCATACCGTCAGCCCGATGAATTCGGGATTGAAGTCACCTCACCTCCGTTCAAGTCGGCGATTTACGAAAACGGGGACGAAGAATACCGCGGCTCCTATGTCATGCGGTATCAACGAGAGAAAAAGGAGTAAGAAATGGCAATTGTAAAAAGAGCTGACAGACAGCATTACATGAATACCGGCACCGCGGACAAGCCTGTGTGGACCCTCATCGGCGAGGGATTTACGGAATTCACCGAATCCAAGAACGCGGTCAGCTACCAGAGACGCTACATCCACGAAATCACCAAGAGAACGGATGTGACCGGGTATGCGCCGGTGATCGACTACGAATTCGAAGTGTACAGCGGAAATGCCGCCATCGGAAAGATCCGGGAAATCACCGATCACGAGCTGGTCGGAGAGGACGCGAAGGTTGAGATTCTGTGCGTCGATCTGTTCGATGAAACCACAACTTCCGGGGTCTACCGCGCCGTCAAAAGAACCTACTCCGTCATTCCCGACGAATGCGGTGAAGGCACGGACGCGCTCTGCTATACCGGCACCATGAAGGCGGTGGGCGATATTGTCACCGGTACCTTCGTCAAGTCCGCGGGAACCTTCGCTGAGTAAATCAATAAACAGGTTTGATAACTGGATTAAAAAACAGAAATAAACGATCCGCAGGGTTAGGCTGACTCTACGGCGGCACCAAGGCACCGCCCTACGGAGATTGCTTTCCATGGGGTTATCGAACAAGCTCAACTAAAACTTAACTTATAAAGGAGAATGGGTATGGAACACAACTGGAACGTGAGCGGGCGGGAATTTTATTTCGACGTCAGCGACAGCGAATGCATGAAGAAGCTCAACCGCGCCCTGACCGTGCTCTGCGGTGAATGCGGCGAAGGCGAGGCAATCACAGAGGTCGGCGGGACGATTGAACATCACTGCCGCATGATCGGGGACTTTTTCGACAACGTCTTCGGCGAAGGCGCGGGTACGGAAATCTGCGGTCAGCGTCACTCCGCGGAACAGTACACGCTGCGGTACATCGATTTCATCGTCTTCGTCAACCACCAGGTCGAGGCGTTCTCAAAACTGTGTCAGTCGATTGAGAAAAAATACCTCGGCACACTGGAAAACATCGGCGAGGCGTCCGCGTAAGTGGAGCTGCTGACACACACTCTGCCCGGCGGAATCACAGTTCTCGGGGAAACGCTCCCTGTGCACTGTGATTTCCGGAGGTGGATCCTCATCACAGGCCTGTTCGGCGAAGAAAAACTCCCGATTGAGAAAAAACTGGAGATCGCGGCGAAAATTGTCCTCAAAACACCGGTTTTTCATCGGAATCCTGAGTGGATGACAGCGTTCGGTGAGGCGGTCACACAATTTGCGTCCTGCGGTGAAACCGTGCGTGAATCCGGAAAACAGAGCGGACCGGTGTTCGATTTTGCCGCCGACTGGGACGCCATCTTCGCCGGATTCTGGCAGACCTACGGGATTGACCTGACCGTGACACCCCTGCATTGGTGGAAATTCACCGCACTTCTGCGGAACCTGCCGCCGGAGACGGAATTCATGAGACGGATCGAGCTGCGCACACTGGACCTGAGCCGCATCGAGGACGACAGGATCAGAAAGAAGCTCAGACAGGCAAAGGCGAGAGTGAGACTGGGGAATGCATGATGCGGGATGAGTGGATTGTGAGTTGTACATGGACGCGGAGATGGTTGGGGTTGTTTGACGGTTGACCACAAGGGATCAACCCTACGTAACGGACGGTATCCTCTCCGACGCGCGTGAGCCAAACCCAACGAACAATTTAAGTAACGAAATCCCGCAATCTCTCCACGGCGCGGGCGAATAGGGTTAGTGGTCCCTATGAGCCGTATTAACGAATTTCTGATAGATTGGTACGCATCCGATGGCATCTCACCCTCAAGTACAATATGAAATTGTATCCGTAGGACGCTGTCAGACACCCAAAACCGCACGCCGTCCAAGAAAAATCCCCTGAAGCTGACGAGATCACATCCCGTCAGCGCAGAGCACCTCGTCAGTCGAAAGTTTTTTGCCAGGCTTTTTTACAAAAAAGCCGCGTACCCCCAAAAATAAAAAATCTCAACAAACTATAAATCACCCAAAGGAGGAATTACTATGGCAGATGGATCGGTTGTCATTGGCGTACAGCTGGATACGGCGGCGTTTATGGCATCGGCGGCACAGA
>JAFUQY010000095.1 GCA_017472105.1 Clostridia bacterium
CAAAGGAGCCGCACCGACATGACCGTATCCAAAGTAATCTACCAGAACTGGCGTAATATAGAGCAGTGCGAAGTGGAGCTGCGGCCGGGAATCAATGTCCTGTGGGGCAACAACGCGCAGGGGAAATCGAACATCCTCGAGGGAATTTACTATTTCGCACGCGGCCGTTCGTTCCGGGGCGCGAAGGATCGTGAGCTCATCCGGTTCGGCGAGAGCTTTGCCAATGCCGCGATCGACTTCCGCAGAGACGGATATACAAGTGACACGCGCCTCATGGCGTCCATTCCCCTTACCGGAAAAAAGAAATTATACCGTAACGGAGCTGCCCTTTCCTCAGCCGCTGAGATGATGGGCAGCTTTCGTGCTGTTCTGTTCTGCCCGTCAAATCTCTCCATTGTTACCGGAGGCCCCGCAGAACGCCGCACTTTCCTCGATATCGCCATCTCCCAGCTCTCCGGCGCGTACCTCACATGGCTCCGACGGTACACCAAAATCCTCACCGAACGCAACGCCCTCATCAAGCGCGCACGCGACGGAGAACGCGTCACCGTTGAGGAATGGGCAGTCTATGCCGAAAGCCTCAGCGAATGCGGCGCATGGATCGCGGCTTACCGGAACGCGTACACAAACCTCCTCGCCGACGCCGTCTCCCGCTATTTTCAGGGCATGACCGGCGGCCGCGAAGTACCCACCCTCACCTATACCTCCCACGCACTCTACGACGGCATCCCCGACCCGCTCACCTCAACCGACGTCCCCGACAAATCCATCCTCTGCGAAAAGCTCATGAACAACGTCGAACGCGAGGTTGCAGCCGGCGTCACCCTCTGGGGCATCCATAAGGACGACCTCGCCCTCTCCCTCAATGACCGCGAAGCCAAGCTCTACGCGTCGCAGGGACAGCAGAGAAGCATCGTCCTCTCCATGAAGCTCGGAGAAGCCGAAATCGCAAACAGAATCGGCGGCGAATACCCCGTCATCCTCCTCGACGACGTCTTCTCCGAGCTCGATGACAGCCGCCGCAGCTACATCCTCGATACCCTCGGCAATGAAAACGATACCGCCAGACAGATCATCATCACCTCCTGCGAACCCGACGTCATCCCCGGTCACCGCGCCGCGTATGTCTGCTTCAACCGCGTCTCCTCCGGCGGCATCCATAACGAAAATACCACATTCGAATCCAACGAACCCGCGGAGGTGCAGTGATGTTCGTCCACTCCATCCTCGACGGGAGCGAAAAAACCGGCACCGTTGACATCACCGTGTCCGATGAAGCCGGGCATACCGAAACCTTCACCCTCTCAGCCGGCGAATGGAAACGGCTCTGCAAAATCACCCCTGTCGCACACCTCGATGAAGTCGATGAGGACCTCTACGACCGACTCACCGCCGCACAGGAACGCACCGTAACCGTCCGTGAAGCCGCCGCCATCCTCACAACCGGCGACAAGAGCGCGTCCGCAATCCTCCGGAAACTCACACAGAAAGGCCGCTCCAAAGAAGCCGCACAGTACGCCGTCGAGCTTCTGAAAAAGCGCGGTTACCTCAACGAAGAGGACGCCTGCCGCAGAATCGCCGAAACCCTTGTCCGCTCGAAACACTACGGAAGACGAAGAGTCCGCGACTACCTCATCTCCCACGGCTACGACGCAAAGACCGCCGAAACCGCCGCCGAAGCTGTCCCGGATGAAGACATCGCCGACGCACTCGCGTACCACTTCGCACGGAAGTTCAGAAATTACCGCGAACTCACCCTCCCGGAGAAGAAAAAAGCCACCGCATCCCTCATGCGGCTCGGTTTTTCGTATCAGGAAATACAGAGCGCCGCGGATCGTGAACAAAATTAAAGAAGAATCCTTGAATCATACACAGAAACGTGATATAATGATAGAAATGTAATTCAAAAACACGAGGTACCAACCCATGGCTAAGAAAACCACCGTCGGCTTCATCTCCCTCGGATGCTCCAAGAACCTCTGCGATACCGAAGTCATGCTCCACCATCTCATGGACGCAGGCTACGAAATCACCCCCGAGGAAACCGAAGCGGACGTCGTCATAATCAATACCTGCGCCTTCATCGAGAGCGCGAAAAAGGAATCCATCGACAACATCATCGACATCGGCTGGCTGAAAAAGCACCATTCCCTCAAAGGCATCGTCGTCACCGGATGCATGGCGGAACGCTACCGCGAGCAGATCACGAAGGAACTCCCCGAAGTTGACGCCCTTCTCGGCGTGGGAAGCCTCCATAAAATCGTCGAAGCCGTCGAAGCCGCTCTCGCAAATGCCGGCAAAAAGGGCAAGGCGAGAAAACGCTGGATGAGTTTCGACGATAAGGAATCCTGCCAGCTCGGCGGCGAGAGAATCATCACCACAGGCGACCATATGGCATACCTCAAGATCGCCGAAGGATGCAATAACCGCTGTACCTACTGCGCAATTCCCCTCATCCGCGGCAATATGCGCTCCCGTACCATGAAGGACATCATCGAAGAGGCAACCGCCCTCGACGCAATGGGCATCAAGGAGCTCAACCTCATCGCTCAGGATACCTCCGCGTACGGCATCGACCTCTACGGCAAGTACGAGCTGCCCGAACTCATCCGCGGCATCTGCGACGCAACCAATATCCCGTGGATCCGTCTCCTCTACTGCTACCCGGACAAGATCACCGACGAGCTCGTCGAGGAAATCAGGAACAATCCCCGCGTTGTCAAGTATATCGACATCCCGATCCAGCACATCTCCGACAATATGCTCACCGCCATGAACCGCCACGGCGACTCCAAGATGATCCGCGAAAATATCGCAAAGCTCCGTACCATCCCCGGCATCGTGCTCCGCTCCACTGCCATCGTCGGCTTCCCGGGTGAGACGGACGAGGACTTCACCGAGCTGTGCCAGTTCATCAAGGAGACCAAATTCGAGCGTTTCGGCGCGTTCACGTACTCGAGAGAAGAGGATACCCCCGCATACGATTTCGAAAACCAGATCGACGAGCAAGTGAAGCAGGACAGATACGATATCCTCATGCAGACCCAGCTCGCCGTCAGTGAAGCGTATAACCAGACCCGAGTCGGCACCACCATCCGCGTCATGTGCGAAGGCTTTGACCCCGTCGCCGAATCCCACTACGGCAGAAGCTACGCTGAAGCCGCAGACATCGATGGCAAAATCTGGTTCACCGTCAAGCAGAAAAACCTCCGCATCGCAGAAGGCGAAATCATCGACGTCAAAATCACCGACGCCATGGATTACGACCTCGTCGGCGAGGCATTGCTGAATTTCCAGATATAATGCAGAGTATGCCGCAGACTGAGTGTTCCCGCCTCATCCGTCACGATTTTTGAGAAAAATCGCGCCACCTTCCCCGGCTGCGTTTGTGCAGTTGAAATTTCCAATGATTGCACGGGGAAGGCTAGCTAAGGGTGACGTCCCGGAGCATCGCCGTACGTACAACTAAGTTTGCGCCGCAGGCTGAGCTTACCGTGGGAACCCAGTGTCCCTTGCGATAAAGGAAGATCGCTCTATCAAAAAACTGCACGGGTATGGCGTCCGCGACGGGAGTTCCAAGAGGGAACGTCTTGGTTGCCGGGATTCACAAGGGCTCGGCAACGGAGAGTCCTTGTGCGCCGCCTGCGTAAGGCATAAAATCCTTCGGAATGCGAAGCATTCCTACCTTATTAAATAAAACTGACGATTTCAACGAAATCAAAATCTCACAAGCCAAAACTACAAGTTTAACAACAGGAGCAACATATGAATCTACCCAATAAACTCACCATGTTCCGCATGTGCATGGTTCCCGTGTTCCTTTTCCTGCTGTGCGTGCCGCTGCCTATGTCCGACACCGCACTGCGCATCATAACCGCCGCCATCTTCGCAGTCGTCTCCCTCACCGACATGATCGACGGCAAAATCGCACGCAAGTATAACCTCATCACCGACTTCGGCAAATTCATGGACCCGCTCGCCGATAAATTCCTCGTCATCTCCGCCATGCTCGGCATCCTCGTCAAGTACGATTATCTCCGTCCCGTGTTCGTGTGGGCGGCTGCAATCGTCATCTTCCGCGAGTTCGCCGTCACTTCCATCCGCATGATCTGCGCCAATAAGTCCGGCATCGTCATCGCAGCGGCATGGCTCGGCAAGGTCAAGACGACTACCCAGATGATCTGCATCATCGCCGTACTCCTCGAACCCGTCATCCTCCCCTTCCAGCCCTTCACTGAGTGGCATCTCCTCTCCTACATCACCACCGCGGCTATGACGATCATGACCCTCTGGTCCGGCATCGACTACCTCCGCATCTACTGGCCCCACATCGCCGCAACCAAATGAAAAACGTATCGCTCATCATCGACACAGGAAAAACCGCATCCGGTCAGCCGTATCTCACCCTCGGCCGGTGCGGTCTTTTTTCCGTCAGAAAAACCTTCGACTGCGGTCAGACCTTCCGCTTCAACGCCATAGACGAAAATACCGTCACCGGTGTCGCCATGAACAGGCACATCACCTTCTCCCAGTCCGGCGAAACCCTCACCATCATCGGTGCCGCCGAATCCGAGTACGAATCCACGTGGAAATCCTACCTCACCCTCGATGAGGACTACGCCGCCGCAAACGAAGCCATCCTTGACGCCATGCCGAACGATGAATACCGCCAAACCATGCAGAAGGCAGTCGAGTTCGGCTCCGGCATCCGCATTCTGAGACAGGATCCGTTCGAGACCCTCATCTCCTTCATCGTCTCGCAGAACAACAATATCCCGCGGATCAGAAAAATCATCGCCGCACTCTGCGAAAAATACGGCGAGAACGGCATGTTTCCTGCCCCCGATGCCCTCGCGAACGCCTCCGTCGATGAACTCTACGCACTCCGCACGGGATTCCGCGCAAAATATATCCGCGATGCCGCCGTCAAAGTCGCCTCAGGTGAGGTCAGCCTCGCGGAAATCGCACAGTGTGACGACTACGACCGGTGCACCGAAATGCTCTGCCGGATCAATGGCGTCGGCCCGAAGGTGTCCTCCTGCGTCCTCCTGTTCGGCTTTCATAAAACAACCGCATTCCCCATCGACGTCTGGATGAAAAAATCCCTCGCCCGCCACTTCCCCGACGGATTTGACCCCGCTCCGCTCGGAATCCACGCAGGATTATGTCAGCAGTATCTGTTTTACTTCGAACGATGGGGCGAAGGGAATGCATAATGACTCAAAAATCCCAAAATCCTCCACGGCGCGCGTGAGCCCGGATCAAAAACAATTTAAGCAACAAAATCCCGCAATCGCTCCACGGCGCGGGCGAATAGGGTCTCGGAGGTCCCTATGAGCCGTATAAACGAGTTAAATAGAATTTGGTACGCACCAATCGGCATCGCACCCTAAGTGACAATCTGCAATTGTTCCCGTAGACAAACAAAAAAACAGCCTAAGCTGTACATAGTCAAGAAAATCCCCCTGAAACTGACAATATCATATCAACTCACATACCGTCAGCGCACTGCACCTCGTCAGTCGAAAGTTTTTGCGGAGCTTTTTTCAAAAAGCGACTCTGAGATGCTCGTCTTCGCTGAAATCTACGACTTTGTAAATAAACTCTGCCCCTCCTCCCTCAAAATCCTCCCAATCCGCCCTTGCAAAATCCAACTCACGCTTTACCCGCGGTGTGCATCTGTTTGCTTGCAGATTTCCCGCGGGTCTGTTATACTGTGTACATGAACCGGTTCAAATATAATTTCTGAGGTACAATCTTATGACCATCGGCGAAACCATACGTAAACTCCGCCGGGAACGCGACATTACGCAGGAAGGACTCGCGGAGATGCTCGGGATCTCGTCACAGGCCGTCAGCGGATGGGAAACGGGACGCACTGCACCGGATATCTCCCAGCTCGCACCGCTGTCCAGCATCTTCGAAGTCTCCGCAGATGTCATCCTCGGCATCGACATCGACGCAAAATCCCGGAAAATCGAGGAACTGTATCAAAAAGCTCACGAAACCGCATGCACCGGAGACCACGGCACGTCCATCCGGATGGCAGACGACGCCCTCAGACAGTTTCCGGATTCCCATAAACTCATGCGCTTCTGGGCGAACGAAATCTACCTCTACAACCATATGACGCCCGAGTCCGAACGCGAAGCCAACGAAAAACGCGCCCTCGGTTACCTCGACATCCTTCGCACATCCCCGGACAATGCGATCCGGAACGACGCCGTTACCACCTCGTGCCTGTGGTTCAACCGTCTCGGCAGAGTCGACGAAGCGGAAGCCCTCGCGAAATCCCTTGAATCCTACTGGACGTCCGGGATGCTCCTCGGGAAAATCTACAAAGGCCTGCCGCAGTTTCAGGTGCTCCGCGACGAGATGACCGGCAGCTTCATCAACGCCATCGGCTACCTCAAGGACGAGCTCCTCGAATGCACCGAAAACGACGGCAGCCCCATTTTCTCCGACGACGAACGCCTCGCCATCGAGCAGATGAGCGTGGACATGCTCAAGCTCTTCATCCCGGACGGGGACTACATGTTCTACGCGCAGTACGCGGAACTGTCCCACCGCGGCATGGCGATGATCCACGCAAAGCGCCGCGACCGTGAAAATACTCTCCGGTGCATCCGTGACGCCGCCGACATGGCGATCCACTTTGACACCTACATCCCCGGCACGCCGCACACGTCACCGCTGCTCAAGGGCATGGCAGGCGACAGTGTATGGTGGCACGACTCCCACAACCGCACGCACGACCTGATCGAACGCCTGATGCAGGAGGACTACGCTTTCCTCCGTGGCGACGCAGAATTTGAAGCCGTGATCGAAAAACTGAAGCAGTACGCGAAATAAGTGCAGTTCCCTGAAAACCGTAGGGGACGGCGCCCCCGACGTCCCGGAGCACACACGCTTCGATCGTCAGAGGTACCGTCCCCTTTTTCTATTCGTTTTCATCAGGTCAGCCCGTCAGATGCCTTTTTCGTATCCTCATGCACATGCAGATCGCCGCCGAGGAACAGTCTCGCCCGCTCGGGTGCATCCTTTGCGTCACCCCACGGTTCTTCCTCGTAGCGGTAGTCGAACTTCTTGCAGAACCACGACACATCCGCGCGGAGCTTATCGAAATACTTCGTCTCGATCTCGGCGACGGTCTTATAAAATTCCGCGAAATCCTTCTTCGAGAGACGATCCTTAGCGGCTTTCACGAACAGGCCG
>JAFUQY010000008.1 GCA_017472105.1 Clostridia bacterium
AGCATCTAAGCGTGAAGCCCACCTCAAGATAAGATATCCCACAGCACAGCTGGTAAGGTCACAGGAAGACTACCTGTTTGATAGGTCGGAGGTGTAAGCACAGTAATGTGTTCAGCTGACCGATACTAATAGACCGAGGGCTTGAACTACAAGGTTCTTACTAATCTAAATTGTTGTGTGCTAATCATTTCTCTCTTGTTTGGTTTTCAATGAGCGTTCTTCGATGAGGAAGCTCATCAATAGTTGGTGTGATTAACGCAGAGGGTCCACCTGTTCCCATTCCGAACACAGAAGTTAAGCTCTGTCGTGCCGACAATACTTGAGTGGCGACGCTCCGGGAAGATAGGTATGCGCCAACATGAAGCATCTCAGTTAATGAGGTGCTTTTTTTGTTTTTGTTTCAAAAAATACAGAAAAACGAAACAATTTTCCGGTCTGAAACGTCTTAAAAGAAGATTACATTCAAGGAGGACTGTTGATTTGATCAATTTTCAGTATGTTATTGACTCGCTCGAAACTGAAGAACAGCGGATGACGGCGGAGATGATCTTCGAAAACTATAAGAATATGATGTACCACACGGCGTATGACGTTCTGCGTCACAGGGAAGATGCAGAAGATGCAGTAACCGCGGCGATGATTAAGCTCTGCCGGAACATGGATCTTGTGTTTTCAGTGAAGCCGGAGCGCGTACCGAGACTGGTGTACACAACTGTTCGAAATACTGCGATTGATTTTTACCGCTCAAGACAACTCAGGAAAACAGTTTCGCTGGATGAAGCAGGAATTGATCCGGCAGATGATGAAGATTTGTTTGGGGATGTCGAGGATTTCGGAGTTTTGCAGAAATATGTCGATGCACTGGCGGAAAAATACAAAACGATTTTGCTCCTGCGATACGTGGACGGACTGAAAAACAGGGAAATCGCGCGGCTTCTCGGCATCCCAGAGGGCACGGTTTCCACACGGATGGATCGTGCGCGGAGACAGCTGCGTGATATGTACCGGAAGGAGGCTGAACAGAATGGCTGAAATGGAACATAATCGGGTAAAAGAGGGAATGCGGACTGCGATGGCACCGCTCGCCGAAGAACGGGAACGCCTGATTGCGGCGTATAATGCAATTCCGTATGAGTACACGGCGCGGACGATGCGCAGAATCCGTCGGCTGTTCCGGATGCAGAAGGTGAAAGCATTCGGAAAAACGGCAGCGCAGTGGGGCAAACGCGCAGCTGTGATTGTTCTGGTGCTACTGACCCTGGCGCTTGCGGCATGCGTGGCAATCAAGCCTCTGCGAGAAAAGCTGGCGAATGCGTTTTTGACGTGGACGGAAATAAGCGTGGAAGTACACTTTGAAAAAACAGCGGAGGAAACTGTCTGTAAATTTATGACATACGTTCCGGAGGGATACGAGTGTATAGAAAACAAAGAGGTTAACGGTTATCAAATCTCTACATACATGAATGACGAAGGGATTTACATCGGTTTTACACGCAAGCCATATCATGAAAACAATTATACGAGTTATGACAATAGCGATTACACTTGCGAGAAAAACGAAATAGGAGATTTGGATTGTGTGCTGATGCGTCACAAAGAGGATGAGCAGGATTTTATGATAACATGGACGGATGAAGGATGTATATATGTAATAACCGCCTACCTCCCCATCGAAGAGCTGATAAAAATCGTCGAAAACGTCCGCTGAACACAAAAACACCGCCCGAGCCGGAAAAGCTGAGCGGTGTCATTTTTTATTCAACTACAAAAATGAAGGGATAAACTTCCTGTTCGCCGTTGACGATGTAGAATTCGACGTCGGGGCAGGTTTCTTTGAGCCATGCGGTGAGAGCGTCGATGTCATCGGAGGAGGCATCCTTGCCGGCGAAAACGGTAATCAGATAAAGATCTTCGATGCCCATCTTGGTCAGCAGATCCTTCGCCGCACCGATCATTTCCTTGCAGGAGGTCATCATTTCCTTGCCGACGAAGCCGATGAAGTCGCCGCGCTCGATGTGAACGCCGTTGAGCTCAGCGTCGCGGATGGAGGGCGAGATGAACCCGGTGGAAACCATCGCCATCGCCTCGTTGAAGGTTTCGCAGATCTGATCGGGATCGTCGGACTGGAAGTTCATGGACGAAATCGCCGCGTAACCCATGCCGATGTCCTTGCTCTCGATGACGTGTACGGTTCCCTTGGTGTAGAGCTGTGCAGCCTGCTTTGCCGCCATGACGATGTTGCCGTTGTTCGGGAAGACGTAGATGTGCTCGGAAGAAACCTCAGTGAACGCCTTGAGGAAATCCTGCGCGGACGGATTCTGGGTCTGACCGCCGGAAACGATGGCATCCACGCCGAGCTGGCGGAACAGATCCTCAATACCGCTGCCGGATGCAACCGCGACCGTGCCGTGCTTCTTGTTCTTTACCGGAACCGGTGCGGGCTTTGCGGATTCCTTATTTTCCTCTTCAACGGTGCTGCTGTGCTGAACGCTCATGTTCTCGATCTTCACGGTCAGGAATTCACCGTACTGACGGCAGAACTCCAGAACCTTCTCGGGAGTGAGGGTGTGCACGTGAATCTTGATGATGGTGTCGGTCTTGAACGCCACAATGGAGTCGCCGAGGGTTTGCAGGAAATTGATGATGACATTTACGTCAAACGCCTCGGGATCACACTTTTTGTTCTGAAGCTGGAGAAGCAGCTCGGTGCAGTAGCCGTAGGTCATTTCGCTGTCGGGACCGAAGCCGGATAAGTCGACTGTGGGAGCGGCAACCGCCTTGTGAACCCCGTCGTCCTCAATTTCCTCACCGACAAGGATTTTGTAGAATCCCTGCATGATGTAGAACAGACCCGCGCCGCCGCTGTCGATAACGCCCGCTTCCTTGAGGGTTGCGAGAAGCTCGGGTGTGCGCTGGAGGGAGTTGTACATCTCCTTAATCAGGTCGGAGAACAGGCTGGTGATGGTGCTCTTTTCGGTAAGACGACCGACCGCAAACTGAACTGCTTCGCGGGCAACGGTCAGGATGGTTCCTTCGGTGGGCGTGATGACGGAGGCATATGCCTGCTTGACGCCTTCTTCCAGTGCATGGCCGAGCACCTGAGCGTCAGCGCGCTGATACTGGGAGAGACCCTTGGTCATGCCCGCGAAGAACTGGGAAAGGATGACGCCGGAGTTGCCGCGCGCGCCGAGAAGCATACCCTTGGAGAGCTTCTGGGTCACAGCGGACAGGTCGTTGGTCTGAACGCCTTCCAGTGCCGCAACGCCGCCTTCGATTGTCATGCTCATGTTGTCGCCGGTGTCGCCGTCCGGGACAGGGAAGACGTTGAGATTGTTTACCTCTTCCGCATTGGAGCGAAGCTGAGCCGCACCGCCGCGTACCATGTTGGCAAACATCTCGCCGTCAAGAAATTTTTCTGCCTCAGGGGAAGCAGGATTCTGTTTCTCGATATCCATCGTATTCATGATGTCCTCGTGTGATTATTATATATAATAAAAGGAAGAAATAAATTCGGGAGCAAAGAGATCAGTCAACTCTTTCGTCGCCCCAGTAGAAGAGCGCAACGGTGCCGGGACCGGTGTGGCTGCCGATGGTGGTGCCGATGCTGTTGATGAGCACCTTGCCGTCGAGGTTGGGGAAGGACTTTTCGACCAGATCCGCAACTGCGCGTGCGTCTTCGAGACAAGCGGAATGGCAGATGTAGCACTTGCCGCTGTATGCGGTCTTGCCGTCAGCGTGTTCCTTCATGACGTCCACGATGCGCTGGATGACACGCTTCTTCGGACGGATTTTTTCGCGGGGAATCAGCTTGCCGTTGACGTCAACGTTCATGAGGGGACAGATACCGAGCATGCCGCCGATCGCACCTGCGGTTCTGGAGATGCGGCCGCCCTTGACGAAGAAGGTCAGGTCGGAAGAGAAGAACCAGTGGTGCATCTTCTTCTTGTTCGCTTCAGCCCATGCTGCGGCTTCTTCAATGCTCATGCCGCCGTCACGCAGATCAGCGAGCTTGTCCATGAGAAGACCGTAGCCGGAAGCAGCTGCGAGGGAGTCAACGATGATGAGCTTGCGTTCGGGATACTTCGCGGAGAGCTCCTTCTGTGCGGCACATGCGGACATGTAGGAACCGGAAATGCCGGAGGAGAGCGTCAGGTGAAGAACGTCCTTGCCTTCAGCGAGGAAGGGTTCGAAATAAGCGATGTATTCGCCGGCGCTGACCTGGGAGGTTTTGGTTTCCGCACCCGCAACCATCTTCGCGTAGAATTCTTCGAAGGGGATGCTCTGACCGAGGTCATCGGGATAGGAAATGCCGTCGAGGGTGTAGTGGAAGCAGATGTAACGGATGCCGCGGGATTCAAAGTGCTCGCGTGCGAGGTCCGCAGTGGAACAGCAGCTCAGAATGTAGTTCTGCATGGAATTCATCCTTTCTTTCAATGCCGACGCCGAGCGAAACAAAGGAAGTTCAGCGTGCGGATTGTTTCAAGTATAAAGTATAAACATTTTTTTATAGTTACAAGTATTCTACCATATTTTTCGCGCGAAATCAACCCTGAGAGTGATATTTATCGGGAAATATCGCGCATAAAATTGCAGGGACATCCGCCCGGTACACAAAGATTTGTGAATTGGTCTGTAATTGGAAATTTATCGGGAGTAAATCCGGAAAAGATATTGCAAAAAAGGAAAAAGTGTGGTACAATACCGGTAGTTATCTAATCTGCCATGCTGTGCCCTTGCGCAGTTCGGCGGCAAAATTAAATTACAAGGAGAAATATTATGAAAAGTAGACTCATCAGCGCGTCTTTAGTGCTTGTGATGCTGCTGACCCTCCTCCCGGCTGCTGTTATGGCAGAAGGTGCTGCGGATGGCATGACCATTTCGGTTGTTTCAAAGTCAGTGAATCTCACGGCTGAAACTGTTGAAGTGGATGTCCGCATTGACGGCAACGATGAAGGCATCGTAACGATGACCGTTCCGGTTACCTGGGATAACACGCAGCTTAAGCTCACAGGTGTAACCGCTAACGAGGAATACGGACTGACCCAGCTCGAGACTGCAAGAGAAATTTCCGGCTGGATCGGCTCAACCGATTATGAACTCGCGCAGGAAAGAGGCGTATATTATCTCGCATGGGATAATGACCTTGCTTCTGCAAACCACACCGGAGACGGCGTGCTCTGTACGATGACTTTC
>JAFUQY010000096.1 GCA_017472105.1 Clostridia bacterium
CACTCCTGGCAGCCGAATCGAGAGCCCGGCTGCGGAGGGTTCTCGCGCCCGCCGCGCAGGCGTTACAAATAAGATTCGAAAAGCGGAGCTTTTCTACCTAAATAAATCACGTTAAATCAAAGAACAACACCCGGCTGTAAGCCGAACCAAAAATCCCGCAAATCCCCACAAAAGGAGCCTTTATGGACAACAACACCAATCAAGTTTACGACGAAAATCAAATACAGGTGCTCGAAGGACTCGAGGCGGTCCGGAAGCGCCCCGGTATGTATATCGGTACCACCTCCCAGCGCGGTCTGCATCACCTCGTCTATGAAATCGTGGATAACTCCATCGACGAAGCCATGGCGGGACGCTGCGACTGCATTACCGTGGTGCTCCATCCCGACGGATCCGTCTCCGTCAACGACAACGGTCACGGCGTTCCGTCCAAGATGCACCATCAGGCGGGCAAACCTACGCTCGAGGTCGTTTTCTCCGTGCTCCATGCCGGCGGTAAGTTCGGCGGAAGCGGTTATAAAATCTCCGGCGGTCTGCATGGCGTGGGCGCGTCCGTTGTCAATGCCCTGTCCGAGTGGCTGGAGGTTGACAACGCGTACGAGGGTCAGCGTTATACCATGCGGTTCGAGCGCGGTGCCGTCGTGCGTCCGTTTACCTGCGAAGGTCCGACCGAGAAGCACGGCCTCTACGTCAGATTCAAGCCCGATGCGACCATCTTCACCGATACCACTGAATTCGATCTGCCCACCCTGCTCACCCGACTCCGCGAACAGGCCTTCCTCAATGCCGGCATCCGCATCATCCTCCGCGATGAGAGAAAACTCACCCAGAGCGAAGACGAAATGATCGCCGAAGCCTTCCGTACCTCCCACGATGACCCCGATATCCAGCGTCTTCTCGAGGCGGCGGCTAAGGTCAGCGATGCCCACGACGGCGTGACTGCGGATGAAACTGCGGCGGATGCGGAACTCTCCGACGAAAATGCTCCCGAACCCGACGAAACTACATCTGCTGAAGTGGAATTCGAGGATGACGACGCGCAGAAGAAGGGCAAGTACGTTGAATATGACCTCAAGTACGACGGCGGTATCCGGCAGTTCGTTGAGCATCTCAATAAGGCGAAGCACTGCGAAGTCATCCACCCCGAAGTCATTTACATGAAGGCGGAAAAAGGCGATATCACTGCCGAAGTCGCGATGCAGTACAACGACAGCTACAACGACATGATCGTCACGTTCGCGAACAATATGTCCACCATCGACGGCGGTACCCACGAAACCGGCTTCAAAACCGCAATCACCCGTGCGCTCAACGATTATGCGCAGAAGAACAATTTCCTCAAGGCGAGCGATAAGAAATTCTCCGGCGAGGACGCAAGAGAAGGTCTCACCGCAGTCGTTTCCGTCAAGCTCCCGGACGCGCAGTTTGAATCCCAGACCAAGGCAAAGCTCGGCAACTCCGAAGTCCGCGGCATCGTTGACCGTATCGTAACCGAAAAGCTCGGCGAATTCTTCGAGGAAAATCCCGCGGTTGCAAAGGCGATCGTGGAAAAATCCCTCGTCGCGCAGAGAGCAAGAGAAGCAGCACGTACGGCTCGTGAGCAGTCCAGAAAATCCGTGCTCCAGAAGGGCTCGACGCTTCCCGGCAAGCTCGCGGACTGTCAGGAAAAACGCGTTGACCTCACCGAGCTCTTCCTCGTGGAAGGTGACTCCGCAGGCGGCTCCGCGAAGACTGGACGTGACTCCAAGTTCCAGGCGATTCTCCCGCTCAGAGGTAAGGTGCTCAACGTTGAAAAGACCCGCCTTGACAAGGTTTACTCCAATCTCTCCCTCATCCCGATCATTCAGGCACTCGGATGCGGCATCGGCGAGGATTTTGATATCACCAAGCTCCGCTACGGCAAGATCATCATCATGGCCGACGCGGACGTTGACGGTTCCCATATCCGCGTGCTCCTGCTCACATTCTTCTTCCGTCATATGAGACAGCTCATCGACGACGGACATATCTACCTCGCGCAGCCGCCGCTCTTCCGTATCCGCAAGGGCAAGAACATTGAGCGGTACGCCTTCGACGAAGCACAGCGCGATGCCATCGTAGCGGAACTCGGCGGCGGTCCTTCCATCACGATCGACCGATACAAAGGTCTTGGTGAAATGAACGCCGACCAGCTCGCCGAAACCACCATGGACCCCAGATCCCGGACGATTCTCAAGGTCGAAGTCGAAGACGCCATGGCATGCGACGAAATTTTCTCCGTCCTCATGGGCGATAAGGTCGAACCCAGACGCGAATTCATCGAAGAAAACGCAAAATATGCGGAAAATCTCGACGTTTAAGGCAACCCGGATTTTTATATCACCAACAACAGGTACAAAATATGAAACTCATCACCGTAACGCTGTCCCCGGCGCTTGATATCGAATACCATACCGGCTCCATCAACCCTGCCGGGCTCAACCGTACCTCTTCCCATGCAGTCACCGCGGGCGGAAAGGGGATCAATGTCTCCCGCTCCATTTTGAACTGCGCGAAAAAGGACGGCGTATGTCCTGCTCTTGTCACATTTGCTCCGCTCGGCGGCGGGACGGGTGATCTCTTCAAATCCATCCTTGCTGAGGAAAATATGCCCGTGACCGCGGTGGAGATTGACGGAAATACCCGCATCAATGCCTCGCTCATTCCCGAAGCCGGCGAATCCATCGAAATCAACGCGCCCGGAACTCCCGTCGGCGAGAAACTGAACGAAATCGAAGCCATGCTGATGGAGATGACCGAGCCCGGGGACGTCGCGGCAATCTGCGGAAGCTGTCCGTCGGATGTTGCGAAAACGTATCCCGCAGAGCTGTGCGCAAAGCTCGCTGAAAAAGGCGTGCACTGCGTCATCGACTGCGACGGAAAAGCGCTCGATACGGCGGTGAATCACACAGAAAAGCATCCCATGTACATCAAGCCGAACCATGAAGAGCTCGCAGGCCTGACCGGGATGAAAACCGATACGCCCGAGGGTGTCATGAAAGCCGCAGAATCCGTGCACGCGAAGACCGGAATCACCGTCATCACCACGATGGCAGGCGACGGCGCAGTCATCACGGATGAAACCGGCAGTAAATTCGTCCCCGCAGTCAAGCGTCCCGTCGTACGGCTCAAAGGCGCGGGCGATACCTTCCTCGGCGCATTCCTGTACGCGAAGTATGTGAAGAATCTCGCCAATGCCGCCGCCGTAGCATTCGCACAGGATGTCGCAGGCCGGTACGTTGCGGGTGAATGAGCAAGGCATAATGCAGAACGAATTGGGCGTTAATCTGTGCACGAACGCGAAATTGCGCCGTGGGCAGAGAGGTTCACGCCTCATCCGTCACGATTTTTTGAGAAAAAACCGTGACACCTTCCCCGGCTGCGTTTGTGCAGTTGAAACTTGAAGAGATTGCACGGGGAAGGCTTGTTAAGGGTGGCGTCCCGGTGCATCGCCGTGAGTGAATCATAGTTTGCGCCGCAGGCTGAAGGTTATGGAGTAAATCCAGTGACGCTATCGCGACTGTCAGTGCCAAGTGCAATTTCATCTCGCCGCCGCAGGCTGAGCTTATCGCGGAAATTGAGTGTCCCGAGCACTAAAGGACGCTGTCGCAACTCAAAAGCTGCACGTTGTCCAAAAACTCCCTGCCCGCACACTTTCTTCGAAAGTGA
>JAFUQY010000097.1 GCA_017472105.1 Clostridia bacterium
CGGCGGACGTTCCATCTTCCGCCATGCAAAAATTCGTGCCGTCGGCGGGCATGCCATCGGAACCATATCGCAGCATTCGAGCAGGTTTGCCGCACGTTCGCAGGCGTTCAGAAGCTGTTCCACATCGGACGGACGATAGTCAAAAGCGTCGCAGGTGTATTCGGTGAGCGCTTTTTTGATGTCGTCCACGCATCTCTGACCCTGACCTTCCCGGTTGGGAATAGGCAGAACCATGGTGTCCAGATCCCGGCAGCGGTAGCATCCCATCATGGCGGCGATGGTTGCGGGATCACGAACGGTTCCGTCGGGGTAGAATACGCCGTGTTCGGAATCGCAGCGGCCGTGGATCATCAGCTCATACACGAACCAGCCCATTTTATAGTCTTCGCAGGCCTTCAGTGCCACGTCGTAGGGATTGCACCGCGCCAGACAACCGGTTTCGGTCTGCATCACGGGTTTGTTGTACTTCTTCGACAGCTCATCGGCAAGGCTGTAGTTTTCATACAGTTTCTTCCGGGTGCCACTGTAGTCATGGAAGGACAGCACGTCCACACATTCCGCGGTAGGCTCCACTTCCCATGCGGTGGTATGGCCGATGGTGGTGGCATTGACGGGGTCCACTTCCTTCACGAAGGCGGAATACTTGCGGAGGAAATTCCACAGAAGCTCGTAGCGGCTTGCCTTTTCCTCAGCGGAGATGTCGTTTGCGTAGGTCCAGCCGTTGCAGGCAGGCTCGTTCATGATATCCCACATGAGAAGACCCGGTTCCTCCTTCAGCGCATTGACCACTGCCCGTGCGTAGGCGTCGTTGCGGTCGTAGAATGCTTCCGTCAGGGTTTCGGGGTTGAGGAAATTGCCGTTGAAGAGAATGGGCATAACCTGATAGCCGCAGTCGTAGCAGATCCGCACGTAGCTGACCAGATTTTCCAGATAGCGTTCGGGGTTTCTCTCGTACCATCCCCGGTCAAGCCAGATCCGGACGGCGTTCAGGTTGACGCGCTTGCCGTAGCCCAGTTCACGGCGGAGCTGTTCTTCCCCGCACTGGTAGTAGTTGACACCGCGGACCCATGAGTAGTCGTTCAAAGGTTTCATGATAATCCTCCTTGTATGGTTCAGATTTCGGAATCGTCGTCACCGGGATATTCCACGCGGAGTGCCTCGGGACGGACATGATCGGCATAGGAATCGGGAAACGGACGGCTCTTCTGCTGATTCAGCTCCATGGCACTCCGGCATCCGGAAATGAGCTGATCCATGCGGAGGATGGTTTCGTCCAGAAGTTTCCGCTGAAGCAGGAGGGTCTGCCTGGTTTCGCTCAGAAGCTGCATCCGTTCGGTGAGTGTGGAATCTCCCGCCGTGTACAGGCTGACATATCTGGCCACGCTTTCCACGGGCAGTCCGGCATTCCGCAGGGATTTTGCCAGAGAGATCCATCTGAGATCAATCTCGGAGTAATCCCGGATTCCGTTTGTCCGCTGAACTGCCGGAATCATCCCGGCTTTTTCGTAAAACCGCAGGGTATCCTGTGACAGTCCGGTGATCCGGCTCGCATCCTTGATGGTCATAGCGTTCTCCTTTCCCGTATGTTCTGCACGATTCCATTATAAATCATGGAGTACACTCCAAGTCAAGAGGGTTTCGGAAAGTTTTTATTTCAGCCTTCACAGATTTCCGCAAGACGCTGATAAAGAACATAATATTCCAGAAGTTTTTCATCGTGAGGGTATGCTTCCGCAAAACCTTTCCGGAATTCATTTCTGATCCGTTTGTCCGTGAGAATCACCGACGCTTCAAAAACCGGCTCACAGAACGCTCCGTTGTATGCATTGAAATCCACTGCTGCAAGGGTAGTGTCCGTCAGAATCAGGTTTCCGGGATTGTAATCTCCGTGACAGAAGCATTGCGGGCGGTTCTCCAGAATTCTGATACGGTCTTTTAAGATCCGGTACAGCTGTTTCGTTTCCGTGCAGTGCTCCGGTCCGGTACGTGCCTCTTCATACCGCGTATCAATCTTTTGACGGAACCGCTCAATCCACGGAGGTGTATCATCCGGTGCAGGAATCTGGTGGAATTGTTTCAGCAGCTGAGCGGCACGTTGGCCAAGTCTGCAGCATTCTTCAGCGGATGCATAAGGAAGAATTTCCTCAAGATCCCGTCCGGACAGCCATTCGGTCAGCTGATAAAACCGGCCATCCGGCAGAGTACCCATCGCGTAAGGCTCCGATACGGAAATTCCATGTTCGAATGCGGTGGACATCTTCTGAAACTCAGCGGTTTTCCGCATTTGCTGGGATCCGTCAGAGAGCCGGAGAAGACAGCAGCGCCCATCCGCTATGGTGACACGGAATTTTTCATCGGAGGACATTCCTTTGGAAACAGGTACGGCATCCGTAATTTCCCATCCGGGAATGTCAAAGTTCAAGCACATTCGCCGTTGCCAGCAGGATTTCTGCCAGATCATCCGCGGTGTTTCCGGTGCAGACGAACTCGCCGTCGCCCTGTGTCAGCACGATCAGTCCGGCGTCGGTCAGAACATTCTTCTGCTCATCCGACAGATGTGCGGCGTAATACGGAATCCGGCCTTCCTCAAACAGCGCACGCTCGAGGGTGTGACCGGTTTCCTCATCGGGAACGGAGACGATCAGCGGCTTCTGTGCGAGATGCTTTGCTCTTTCCGCAGGCGTTACCTTTGCATGAGCCGTTGCGGCGGTGCGTTCTTCCGCCAGAGCTTCGGTGATGATGCCGCCGCCGGAGATTTCGTAGTTGTCAACGATGACGAACCGCCCGGTCGACGGAAGTGCGGAGCCGATGTCAAACGCGATGTCCTTGCCGCATTCGATGGTGCAGTCGGCGATGTCGTTCTTGTTCACGCAGTCCGGTGCGGTATTTTTGTCAAGAGAAGACGCGTCGAGGACACTGTGGAGCTTCACGATCCGGCAGGTTGTCTTCGCCGTGCAGGATTTGATGATGTATTCCTTGCCGGGAGTCAGCGGCGTCTTGCCGAGCCAGAACATGCTCGCACGGAATCTTCTGCCGACCGCGGGAGCTTCTTCACCGACCTTGCACGCGATCTCGCCGCGGTGGACGTAAATCTGCGTCGTCGTCGTGAAGCCGCAGGACTTGCCCTTGGTGAATTCCTTCGGTTCGCGCTCCGGCTGGGGATACATGAACCATTCTTCGAGATTCTTGACGGTTGTGGTCTTGCCGGAGGGATAGAAAATCACCTCGTCGCCCACGCGGAGGGAGCCGGATTCGCACATGCCCGCCACGATACGACGGTCGTCACCGCCTTCGGTGAACTTGTAAACGTCCTCAACGGGGATTCGGAGGGGCTTGTCGTCCTCGCTCTCACCGCCGTTGAACAAATCAAGCTGCTCCAGAACGTTCACGCCGTCATACCACGGAGTGTTGCCGGAATGGTTTGCAATGTTGTCACCGTCCATGGCGGAAACCGGAATGAATGCCGCCGGCGTGATGCCGATGGAGGTGAGGAATTCGGTGTATTTTTCGCAGATGTCGTCGTAAACCGCACGGTCGTAGCCGATCAG
>JAFUQY010000098.1 GCA_017472105.1 Clostridia bacterium
GGCGGTACCTTCGTCGGTGCGGACGGCGTGACCTATACGTACTCCCTCAGACGCGTGGTTCCGGCTACATATTATGACATCGAAGGTCCGACATGGCTTGGTCCTGATGCAGGAGAATGGTGCATCGCGGTTGACTTTGACTACATACCGCTGGGTACCGAGCTCTATGTTAAGAACGCCAAGTACGACTTCGGTCTGAGAACGGCGGCTGACACCGGTTCCGCGATTGAAGAATGGGAAATCGATATCTGGATCGATCATGACAATCCCCAGCTGGCGGACTTCGCGTGGACGGGTTACCACTACGACATGGAAATCTACTATGTTGATGTAGAATAATGATTGCATGGAGGTCGTGTATGAATTTCGACAGAATGAAAGCCTTTCAGGAACGTCTTGTGAACTGGCGGATCCCGGGCAGCGACTGCATGATCGTCAAGGACGGCAAGGAAATCTACCGATACATGACCGGATGGGCGGACAAGGAATCGGGACGGAAGATGTCAGGTGACGAACTGTACTATTTCTGGTCGGCATCGAAGGTCATCACGTGCTCCCTCGGACTCAGACTCCACGAAGAGGGTCTGTTCGCGATGAACGATCCGCTCTACGAGTACATGCCCGAGTTCCGGAATATGACGGTGCGGAAGAAAATCGACGGCAGGGATGAGATTGTGCCTGCGGAAAAGCCGATTCTCGTGAAGCATCTCTTCAACATGACCGCCGGATTTGACTACAACCTCAACACCCCTGCGGTGAAGGCAGTCGGTGAAGCAACGGACGGGAAATACCCGACGCGTGAGGTGGCGAAGGCGATTGCGGAATCTCCGCTGTGCTTTGAGCCGGGTACCCACTGGCAGTACAGCCTGTGCCACGACGTTCTCGGCGCCCTCATCGGCGTGATTGCCGGAAAACGGATGCGCGACTACGCGAAGGAAGTTCTTTTCGATCCGCTCGGCATGAACGACACGTGCTATAACCTCCCGGATGAAGCGAAAATGAAGCGGCTTGCGACCCAGTACAACTACCGCGACGATCTCGGAAAGTACCTCCCGACGAACAACACCTGCGGACACATCCTCGGCAGTGAATACGACTCCGGCGGCGCGGGTATTGTATCCGGATGCGCGGATTATATGAAATTCGCGTACACGATGGCAAACGGCGGCACATCCACGGACGGATACCGCTATCTCTCGCCCGCGTCCGTGGATCTGATGCGGATGAACACGCTGAACGACGACCTGATGCGCGACTTCAACTGGAGCCAGATGGTCGGCTACGGCTACGGCTGCGGCGTCCGCACGATGGTGGATCCCGCAAAAGCCGGTGCACTCAGTCCGTGCGGTGAGTTCGGATGGGGCGGTGCGGCAGGCGTGTGGGTGATTATCGACCCCGACAACCGTCTCGCGCTCGTGTACACCCAGCATATGCTGAACAATCAGGAGAATTTTATCTCACCCAGGATACGGAATATTCTGTATGGGTGTATGTGATGGGAGGACGATATGCCTTTACCGATGGTGCATCTTGCGGTGGCGGAAAAGCTGACTTCTGCGCTTGGGATTACCGATTCCGGCAGCTTCTGGCTTGGAGCAATCGCACCGGATGCGGTTCATATGCGTGATGATTATCGCAGCGAGTGGAAGTTGGCATCCCATCTGCGGGAGTCTGCGGAATCTCCAAAAGAATTGGTGCTGGAAAGGGCGATTGACATGATCTGTAATGCGGATTGTGCTGACCATCGGGATTTCTGCATTGGTTACGGTGTCCACGTTGCTACGGACATGATCTGGAACCGGACGATTTTCGCGGATTTCAAGAAAGCATACGAAAATGCCGGTCTGCCTCCTGAATATCAGAAAAATGTATATTACAACGATACTGACCGCTTGGATTTTGAGCTGTTTGATAGGATGCCGTGGCGCGCACAGGTTTGGAAGGCATTAACCGCATGTGAAAGCGTCGGAATGCATGATCTTGTAACAGCGGATGAAGTGGAACGATGGAAACAGCGGACTCTTCATTGGTTTGATGCCGGTGAAAGTCAGCATAAGGATCCGATCTGGTATTTCACGTGCGAGAAATTGCTGCGCTTTACGAAAGATGCTGCGGATGAAATTGCCGCACTCATTGTAAAACGATAACCCCGCACACTGGGAAACGGACAAACTCAAATAACACAAAAACGACCTGTACCTCCTTCGGGAGAATACAGGTCATTTCTTTTGCTTGGCTTACTTTCTGAATCTTGCAGCCATGGTGCTGTTGAAAATCACGGGGTCGAATACGGTGTGAACTTCCGGTTCGATCTGGTTGAAATAGTTCATGAGCTGCTCGTACTTGGATGCGGCGTCTTCCGGCTGACCGGCTGCACGGTATTCGCATGCTTCCGCGAACAGAACACATGCCTGTGTGTGGTAGAGCAGGAATTCCCAGGACTTCTTCACAGTCGCGCTGTTTTCCACGTTCGCAATGTTGCGCTGGATCACGGGCAGGAAGGAGTTGATGTACGCGGGAATGTCGGAGAAGATGCGCGCCTTTGCCATATCAACGGCAGGGGACTCACCGCGCTGGTAAACGGGGTCAAACCGCTCGGAC
>JAFUQY010000099.1 GCA_017472105.1 Clostridia bacterium
ACACGATTTCCAGTCGTGCGCCTTAGACCAGCTCAGCCACCTTTGCGTGTGCTGTGTCTATTGAGACACTATTCTGTTTCACCCGGTCTCCCGAGCGCTCCATTATTATAGCACACGCGGACGGCTTTGTCAAGAGTTTTTTTGAAAGTTTTTTGAATTTTTTTAATCCAAACCTTGGAGAATTTTTCGCAAGGGAAATTCTCGGGAGTGGGATGGTATTCTTACGATTTCAGCTGAAGTAAATTCCCGCGTAATTGCAAATCCAGACCTTGGAGAATTTTCCGCAAGGGAAATTCTCGGGAGTGGGATGGTTATCTTGCAATTTCAACTGAAGTAAATTCCCACTCATGATTCCAGACCATGCTCGGCAAGCCAGAGATTGATCCGGCTGTTCAGCGATACTTGCGCGTTCTCGGCTGTGGTTTCCCCGTTGAAGAAGGCGTTTTCCTCCTGCTGGATGATGTTCAGCATCGGCATGTGCCTGCGGTTGATGAAGCTCAGCTCGGCGCCGTCAAGGAGCTTGATCCACAGATCGGTGTACCGCTCGTCAAGGGTGAACGTGATGCCTTCCCGGTTCCTCAGATCGTAGTCCGTGAGGGATGCATACGTGCGGACGCCGGCGCCTGTGCCGTATTCAAAGAAGATTTCACTGCCCTCAAATGATCTGAGATGCTCCAGAAGCGGCTCGCGCAGGACGGTGAGATTGCTCAGATGGCTCATGGGCTCGGTATAGGAAGTGTTCTTTTTTGCGGCGGTATCCATTGCCTGCTCGATGAAGGACCACGCGGCGGGAATGTTTTCGCAGTGCTTTGTGATGGAGTAGATGCCGCCTATGAAATGCAGTTCAAATCCTTCAAATTCTCCTTCCGATGAAGGGGAGGGATAGCCGATGAAGCAGAGTTCTTCCGGATCGGTGACGACGAATTCCCGCATGACGCTCAGAATCGACGTCGGAGAACGCAGATCGACTTCCCTGACGCGGATGGTGCCGTCCTGATAGAGCGCACTTTCCGGCGTCTGAACGGGATTGGCTTCAATGGCGGCGAAGGCTTTGAGGTAGCGGAGATATTCCGGGGATTTGAAGCCGTCGGTGCGGATGAGGTCGTCGTACACGTGGTATCCGAAGATTTCCTCTGCCCAGAATTCGCGGACGTTCTCGATCTTCACCATGTATTCGTCGTCCGGGATGGTTTCCATGTAGTCGATGATTTCGCTCACATTCCAGTGATCCGCCGGAAGAACGCTTTCAAGACCGACCAGTCCCATGACCCCGTTGATTTTCGGCGCCATGCCGTACAGACTGCCGCCCACGGAAAGAGCGGTTTTGACGCTGTTCCAGATATCGTCCGCGGAGTATTTCCCGCCTTCTACGGTGTTCAGATCGACGAAATATTCTTCCATGCCCTCCGCCATTTCGCGGTAGTATTTGTCATACGCGGCAACGAGGTCGGGCTTGATGATGCCGGTTTCCAGATCGGTGCGGAGACGGTCATCAGCGGACATACCTTCGGAATCTGCAAAGCGCGTGTAGTCGTTGACGATGATGCGCACGCCGGTGTTCTGCTGATTGAACGCAATGACGGCTTCATTGACTCTCGGACCGAGGGCGTGTGCAAGCTCAAGGGTGACGACTTTCGACAGATCCACGTCCGGGATGGGGACGCAGTAACAGAATGCCCAGCCACTGCCGTCAGAATCGAGATATTTTACCGTGAAGCAGGTGCCGTCACTTGTGAAAACAGGCCACGCTTCAAAGAGATTCTGTCCGTTGATGTTGGAATTCGAAAAATTGAGAACTTCTTCGGGGGATGCGATTTCACTGCCGTCGGAGATTTTCCAGCGGAACGCCGCGAACTCGTCAAAGCCGTAGGCGTATCCGTCGTGAACTGCGGTGAGCTTGACGTTCTTGAATTTGGCGTAGGTCTGGAAGCGTTCCGGGAGCACGATGTCCGCACCGGTCGTGAGATTATGGAGCATCCAGCCGGATTTGCTCTGCATGTGCGCCCAGACTTCCCCTGTCACGTCGTCGCGGCGGATGTGGTAGACTGTGGATGCGAGCTTGTCCTGCCCGGTCACGGCGAGGTCGCGG
>JAFUQY010000100.1 GCA_017472105.1 Clostridia bacterium
AATTACGTCATCACATCGGACGCGGTATGGAAAAGCGTGCGGCTCGGCGATATCACGGAAGAGTATCCGTTTCAGGAAAAACTGCTCACCAAGCTGATGGACAGTGATCTCTCGCCCGACAGCGCTGTGATTCTGGTCACGATTCCCACCGAAACCGGGGAGTGTCACGCGGTCTATACGAGATGGGGACTTCTGCTCACGGAAAGACCGCAGACCGTCCCGCAGCCTGTCGAATCGGTCGTCATGCCGGATCACAGCCTTCCCGCCGAAGCACCCGATCATCCCGCACAGGTACACGGCATCACGCAGTACCACTTCACCCCGAAGACTGACGATTACCGCGGACGCCACCTGATCCATATCACCTCGCGTGAGGAACTTGACACCGTCCTCGGATGCTTTGAACAGATCTGCTGGCTCGACGGACAATACACCCTCGATGTTTACGACGGCTATGACAGCACATGGTTTGAGACACACGATTTGTACATCGCGGACACCGGCATGGGAAGCAGTTTCCCTGATCTTGAAGTCATGGAAGTCGTGGAAGGAAATGCCCTGCGGCTCGTGTATCAGGTCAGCGACATTGCCACCGAAGACATCATCGGACGGCACGTGGTCGTTGAAGTGGACAAGGGCGACGTCATCACGTGGGTCGGGTCGGAAGGACGGTATCACACCGCAGAAACCTATGCTGCACAGATTTCGGAATGGCTTGTCTCCGAATAATCAAAAAACCGGAGTTTTCACGCTCCGGTCTTTTTTATGCAGTTTTAACCCACCAGTCCGCTGAGCTGCTTCATAAACCGCTCTACGGGTACTTTATGCAGAGTGGAAAGCATGCGGATGCCCATGTCGTCGGCGCGGTTCTTGAGGTTGTTTGCCGCCATGTCGCCGTCGTAGGAGGGATCGTCTTCGTCGAAGAAAACCGTGGATGCCAGCGCGGTCTTCGCGTATTCGTGCCCGAACCTGTCCGCAACCGAGTTCAGCTTGTACAGCTCGTCGGTCTCAATATTGCCGTTCTTGCAGGAGATGAACACCGGAATCACGCCGCTCGTCACCATGCAGTCGATCTCGTTGCGGGTGCCTTCCACGTCGTCGTCCCAGCAGATTACCACGCCGACCTCTGCGTCATCGTACAGGTATGCGTTGTCGCGCTTGACGGAAAGTGCGGTTTTGTAGGTGTAGTATTCGAGCAGGGATCCCGCTTTCGTCAGGCATTCCTTCACAATGCGGTTCTTGAAGCGGAAGGAGAGAAGATCGCCGTCCTTCTTCACGGGCAGGATCAGACCGTCCTCAATGAAGCGGTCAAACAGCGCCCTGTCCACCTGATTCCGTCCTTTTTTGAAGGCTTCGTCGGAAATGATGTAGACATCTCCGTCGTCCGTATAGCGGCTGATGGCTGCGGAGATGCGTCCGATCTCAACGTTCCAGTTTTTGCACTTCGTCCAGCACAGCGTCCACATGACGTCGATATCCTCTTCCACAGCGTCGCCGCGTTCGAATTTCAGGCCCCGGTCAAGCACCTTGCCGCCGTGGAGAATGACGTCTTCCTCAACGGTGAGATACACCTGCGTGCCGGCGGAGAAATCGCAGATCGTGCGCTCAACGGAAATGCCGCCGTCCGTGTGCTTCAGTTCAAACAGCGTCGCGTGACGGCTCACGGGATTGATGCGGAAGGCGCAGATCCGTTTGCCCGCGGGCTTTGCGTGTCCGCCGAGAATCATGCCGACCGCCACCAGAGAACCCTCGTCCCCGCCGGAAATGTCGATGATGAAGTTTTTCTCATCCGGATCGGCGAAGATTTTATTCAGCTCTTCGAGAATGCCTTCGAGGTCGTTTTTCGCAACGCCGTGCACGCTCATTTCGCTCCGGATGCCGCGGTTTTCGAGAATCTGCCGGTATGCCGGGATGGCGCGTCTTGCCTTCTTCGAATCCGGGCCGACGAAAATCACCCGGTCAGGCTTGACGGCGAGTGTGGAGATGATGTTTTCCACGGGAGTTCTGTCGAAAATTTCAATCAGTGTCATAGGTTCGCTCCGATCAAATTATATCTGATATCATTTTACACCCGATCCGCCGGCATTTCAACCGGATTCTGTGAACAAGAGCAAAAAACATCACCCGATTGCTCAGGTGATGCTTGGAGTATCAGATTCGTACAGCGGTTTCCAGTGCCACTTCCATCATTGCCGTGAAGGTGGTCTGGCGTTCGTCTGCGGAGGTTGCCTCGCCGGTGATGAGGTGGTCGGACACGGTGCAGATGGCAAGCGCGTTCTTTCCTTCCCGTGCGGCATTCATATACAGCGCGGCGGATTCCATCTCCACTGCCATCACACCCATTTTTGTCCATGCGGGATTTGCTTCGGCTGCGTCCTCATTGTAGAAGACATCGGACGAGAGCAGATTGCCGACGTGGTACTTCTTGCCGAGCTCTTCCGCAACGGAAACTGCCGTGGAAAGCAGCTTCCAGCTTGCCGTGGGCGCGAAGGTACCGTGGAGTCCGTACTGGGATGCGTAGTTGGAGGTTGTGCAGGCACCCATGCCGAAGACGAGCTCGCGCAGGTGGATGTTCGCCTGGAGCGCCCCTGCCGAGCCGATGCGGATGATGTTGTCCACGCCATAGAATTTATACAGCTCGTAGGAATAAATTCCCATGGACGGCATGCCCATTCCGCTCGCCATGACGGAGACGGGGTGTCCCTTGTAGGTACCGGTGTAGCCGCCGATGCCGCGGACGTTGTTCACCAGCTTTGCGTCGGTGAGAAAGTTCTCCGCAACGAATTTCGCGCGCAGAGGATCCCCGGGCATGAGGACAGTCTTCGCAAAATCGCCCTTGACGGCGGAATTATGAGGGGTTGACATGGTAAGCCTCCTTTTCTGTTCTGTTCAGCAGATGTTTTTCTGCGGATTATTCCACTTCAATCAGTTCGTATTCCCGGGAACCGAAACCGAGTTCGGCAGCAGCTTCGATGGTATGGATTCCGTTGCGGCTCTCGATCCGTTCGATCAGATGCGGTTTGCCGGGATCGGAGCATGCATAAACGAGATCGATGCACGCCTGGTCAATGGCAATGGGATCGTCGGAGACAAGAATACCGATGTCCGCAATGCAGGGATCCTCTGCCTTTGCGCAGCAGTCGCAGTCCACGCTCATGTTCTTCATGACGTTGACATACATGAGATTTTCTGCGCCGAAGTATTCCACAACGGAGGATGCCGCATCCGCCATGGATTCGAGGAAGGAATCGTGATCCGCCGACCAGAATGCGTCCATGTCACCCGCGCCGTGGATGTACTGCTTGCCCTTCGAGGATGCCACGCCGATCGACAGCTGCTTGATTGCTCCGCCGTATCCACCCATGGGATGCCCCTTGAAGTGGGACAGCACTAACATGGAGTCATAGTCAGCGATATTCTTCCCGACAAAATTCTTCCTGATTCTTCTGCCGCCGGGAATCGCAAGCTCCGTGTCGGGGCCTTCCGCGTCGAGAATATCCACCTTGAAATACTTTGTCCAGCCGTGGTCGTCCATCAGCTTCACATGCTTTTCGGTGACGTTCCGCTGTCCTTCGTATGCGGTATTACATTCTACAACCGTGCCCTCGACCGCGTCGATCATGGGTTTCCAGAATTCGGGCGTCAGAAAATTCTGATTTCCTTTTTCACCGGAGTGTACCTTTACAGCCACCCGTCCGGTCAGCTCCTTACCAGCCATTCTGTACAGCTCCAGCACCTTCTCCGGAGTGATGGTGCGGCTGAAATATACCTTTGCGCTCATGCTGTTCTCCTTGATTGTATCAGTATTTGAAAACGTTCTTCATCGGATTGTTTCTGTTTATATTATATCAGAGATACCGGCAAAATACAAGCAGGACGAAAAAATACCCGATGGTTTTTGACGTCCATCGGGTACAGGATTCCATTAACCGGGTTCGCCCGCATGCCAGCGTCGTTCCACTTCGGCGAAAACTTCGTCGGGAATCGCTTCCTTGCCGGAGAGGTCGTTGGAAACATACATCTCACCCGCGGATTCCGGGAAGGTGCAGAAGGTATCGTGTCTCCATGCGTCGCGTTCTTCGACGTTGCGGAGGTTGGGCAGCTTGATGGGAGCGTTGCCGTTGACAATCGAACGGTAGCCGAGTGTTCCGGGAATGCACATGTCAACTGCGTCGTACACGTTGATCGCTCTCTCTATTGCTTCTTCGTCACCGAGAATGGAGCGGATGAAGTAGTAGGTCGTGAAGAAGTCGCCGCCGCCGTGACCGGAGTTTTCCGTGCCGACGATGATGGGATCGGGCTTGTAGACCTTGTGTTCACCACGGCAGTTCTGACCGGGCTTTTCGGTGTAGACCGCGATCTGACCGTTGCCGAGGTCCTGTACGCCGCCGAGGTCACCGTTGAGCTGGTAATTGGAGTGGCGCGTGGACTTGATGTTGAAGTGCAGGGACTTGAGCATCGCACCGTTGTTCAGGGTAACGATTTCCATGCCGAGGGAGCCGGAGCCGGTACCGAGATTGCGCATGAAGGGCATGTTGGGCGTTTCGAATGCGGATACCTGCACGGGTCTGAGTCCGGTCATGTACAGAATCGGGCCGATGGAGTGCGTGCAGTAGAACGTGGACGGCATCAGATTGCGCCAGTGATTCCGTTCGCCGTAGGTGATCTGGGGCCAGATGGAGGAGCAGTCGTGGAGGTATTCGCCTTCCGCGTACATGAGTTCTCCGAGCGCGCCGCTGCGGTAGATATTGCGCATTTCCCAGCGTACGGGAGTGTAGCAGTAGTTTTCCGCGTAGGTATAAACCTTGCCGGTCTGTTCTACGGTTTCGATCAGCTCGACCGCTTCTGCCATATTCGCAACGGTGAGGCATTCGGTCATGATGTGTCTGCCGGATTTAAGCAGCTTGATGCCGAACTTCGCGTGCTCATGGGCATAGTTTGCGCAGACAACCGCGTCCATGTCGTGATTGTAGAAGTCGTCGAAGCGTTCGTAGTAGGTGATCTTGTCAAGACCTGCCGCTTCCGCTTCTCTTCTGCACTGATCCAGCAGAGGCTTGTATTTATCGCATACCGCAACCAGCTCCGCGTCCTTGCTGTGGAGAATCTGGCGGATCATTGTCATGCCGCGTCCTGCGCCGAATACGCCGATTTTGATTTTTGCCATGGTGATGTTCCTTTCTTCAGTCAATCAAAGTGAAGTCTTCGTTTTCGTATCTGTACAGCTTTACGTTGGTGTAGCTGCCATCGTCGCTTCTGCCGTGGTGGGAGACGTAGAAATAACCGTCCCCGATGGATGCAAATCCGGTACTGCCGTGCGGGAAGGTGTATCCGTCGGTGCCGTGGGAGTCGAGTGTGAGAACGTCGCCCTCGATTTCGGGATGCACGCCCTTCAGAATCTCGCGCTTCGGTGCGGTTTTCGCGTCAAGTGCGAACATGGGCGGATTTCTGAACCCGGGCTTCTTTCCGGTGTAGACCGCCATGAAATATTTTTCCGTGAAGGGATCGTATTCGAAATTCTGCACGCCGTAGGTGGTGTTTCCGGTGTACGCGAAGTATTTTGCCATGGGTGCGGATCCGATGCCGTGCATATTGTCCTGATAAAGCGGCGCGGATTTTTCCTTCAGCTCATCCACATCGTACTTGAGGATGACCTGATAGTCGTTGTCGTCGCGTCCGTTGTCGGCGTAAATGCCGTAGGTGACGAAGATGTATTTCTTCCCGTCGGATGCGCCGAAATCGGGACCGAGTGCCGTGCCGTCGATGCCGGAGCAGCCGTAGCGGTGATCGACAACCCGTCCGTCGGCGAGGGTGACTTTGGCAAGATAGTCCGCCGTCACTTCATCGAGATACGCCGCACGCATCACATCCGCCGAGTCCATGTCGCGCCGGTCGATTTTATCCACATCGAAAATCGCCATGTAGAACCGGTCGGGAATCTCGATGCCGCCGCCGAGGGAGCTGATGATGCCGCGTCCGATCCCGTCGTTCTTATACTCAAGTGAGCCGTAAACCATGCCGTCGTCCCCGAGCGTGATGCATCCGAGGTGACCGAGCAGTCCGTTGACGGAGCCGATGAAATTGCCCTCGAGGTCGGTTTTGATGAGCATCGTCGTGAAGGAATAGTATGCGTATCCCTTCTTCACGTCCACTGCGATGCCCTGACAGTGCCCGGCTTTGTATGCGCCGGAGTAAATATTCTTCGGTAACTTCGTGTAATCCATACTCAGCTCCAGATTTCAATATCTTTCACGCGATCGTTGAGGTCGGCGTGTTCGTTCTTCACAAATCCGTGTGCGGCGAGAAAGGCTTCCCCTTCGTCAAACCACACAGTCAGCTTTTCCTTGTAGTGACAGTCGGATGCAATCAGAATCCGTCCGCCGCATTTTTTAATTTCGTCCACCATGAAGTCTGCCGGATACGGTACAGTCCGCAGTCCGCGCGCGATGGCACCGGTGTTCAGCTCAAACGTATTGCAGTACTTCACGATCTCGCGGATTGCCTGCACAGCGTAATCGCGGTACTGTGCGTCGTCCTCGGGAATGAGGCTGTACTTGGTAATCAGGTCGAAATGACCGATGATGTCGGTTTTGTTCCGCGCGACGTGCTCGACGAGATTATTGAAATACGCCTTCGCCAGATCCACCATATTGCCGCCGAAATGGGTGTTCACCATGTCCACGAACGCTTCTTTGCTGTGGTCAATCGGCAGACTGATGCCGCGGCGCACGATTTCGTGAACGGAGCAGAGCAGGTAGTCGTAGTCGCGGGTGGGTACATGGGATTCCCCGTCCAGCTCGATGCCGGCGTAGAGACGGATTTTGCCCCTGTATTCCTCCGCCAGTGCACGGACTTCGTCATATTCCGCCTGCTCGCCGTCCGGTGACATGCAGTAGGAGGATTCCTTCGACGCATAGCTGTGGTCGGACATGCCGAGTGCGGTGAATCCGCGGCCGATGGCTTCTTCAACCATTTCCCGGATCGTGTTGTGCCCGTCGGAATAGACGGAATGGGTATGAAAATTGTGTTTCTGCATAGATTCTTCCTTTTATCTGATGCATCGGCTGAGCAGTTCACGGATGCTGTCAACGGAATCGTCGTACTCCGTCACACGTCCGCGGCCTTCACTCTCGCCGAAGCCGTATTTTGCATAAATCAACGGGATGCCCGCTCCGTCCGCACCGGTTTTGTCACTGACCGTGTCGCCGACGTAGACCGGATCATGGAGCGAATTGCGCCGGATGACGTCTCTGATATTGTCCGCCTTGCATTTCCCGGTACGCCCGGTGCATTCCCAGTCCATGATGACGCCGTCCATGCGGTGTGCCCTGATGAACGCCTCGATGTACCCGTCCTGACAGTTGCTGACGATGAACAGCCGCACGCCTCTTCCGTGAAGCGCACGCAGAGTCTCCTCGACGCCGTCGTACAGAATCCCGCCGCATTCCGGAAGCAGACGGTTCTCCCAGTCACAGCTTTCCATCATCAGCGCGAACGCATCGTCAAACGCCAGATCCGGGAAGAAAATCTCCGCCAGCTCTTCGTTGGTCAGACCCATGTACTTCCGCACGTTTTCCACCGTCATCGGCACCGCAGGACTGAGTCCCGGATGAGCGGCAAGAACACGCACCCATGCATCCGCCGTCACACCGGTCGCGTCCCATAAGGTTCCGTCCAGATCGAACAGAACAGAGTCCCGTATCTGCGTCATCGCTTTCCTCCCGTTATTTCAATCTATGAAAATTATACCGCAATCCATCTCTCGGGTCAAGCGTTTTCGGTAAATTTGTCCGATGGATTCTGACAGATCGCACCAAAGGAAAAGCGGAACAGTTCGCATGGTTATAATAAGCTGTGTATATGAGGAAACGGATTCTTTTTTGATTTCCAAAGATTGACATCCGTTGTTTTTTTATGATATAATGTGCCTGTATTATAAATCATATGAATGAGGTGAAGTAATGCGGATTCTGCTGTATTTTCTTATGCTTGCATTGTTTCTGACCGGGTGCACACGCGAAACAGAACAGACCGATCCCCTGCACGCCCCGGACGGAATCAACGTCATCGCCTTTGACGACAGCGAAACCGTCATCGTCACGGAATACCTCTCGCACATCCCATATGACGGAACCGATGCAAATGTGACAGAGCTTCTGCGTCTGCTGAACCGTCTCACGGAGGGCGAAATCACCTCTCTGCCCGAAGACACAGAACTGCCGGAGTCAGAGAATTATGTCTTCCTTACGGTACAGGGCGATGGTTACGAACGGTACCTGCATTTCTACCGTCTGTCGGATTCCGAGTGCGCCTTCCTTTCCCTGCGGAACGACAAACCCGGGCAGAGATGGGAGCACCGCTTCACGTTTTCTTCCGCTGAATGTGCGGAGCTGATCCGGACCGTTGACGAATGGTACGATAAGCCGGAAAACCGCGTGAATGAACTGACCGACTGACACAAATCCATACAAAAAGCCTGCATCCGGGATTTTCTCCCACAAATGCAGGCTTCACTTTTGCTTATCTTACTTTACCAGAGCCGCGGTCTTCTTTGCGAGGTCGTCCACTTCCACAAGGTTGTAGCCGGAGATGGAGGTGTTCAGTCTCTTTTCAAAGGGAGCGTACCAATAGGGATCAATCGCGTTTTCGCCGTTCATGATGCCGACAATGGAGCCGACGGT